>JANNKS010000676.1:0-3173 GCA_031396425.1 Rhizobacter sp.
GCGATGAAGATCTTCAGGTAGTCGGTGCCCTTGCCGATCGTCAGGTCAGGCGTCAGCGGCTTGCCGGTGGCGCCCTTGCGCAGCACGCCGTGACAACCGGCGCAGCGCTCGAAGTAGGTCTTGCGGCCGAGTTCGAACTCGGCCAGCGTCATCGGCGGCGCCTTGGGGTTGGCGCTCTGGTACATCGGCTGATCGGCGAGCGGCGAACCACCCGCCTGGTAGTTCATCTCGGCCGGCGTCACGCTCTTCTTGTCCTGCGCCGACGCGGCCGAGGCGAGAACGGCCAGCAACAGCGCTGTGATGCCGGGGAATCGGTAGTCGCTCATGATCACGCACCTCCGTTGCCCACGGGGGTTGAGGCGATCACCGCAGGCACTGCATGGTCCGGCCGGGCGGCCCCTGGCGTCCTTGACCTGGTTCAAGGTCCGCGGACGGCGCGCAATTGAGGCCCGACGCAAGTGCGCCGTTCAGGGCTCGACGTCGACCTGCCCCTTCATTTCCGGATGCGGGCCGCAGGTGTAGACGAAGCTGCCGGCTTGCTCGAACTTGCGCTGCCAAGACTCGCCGGGAAAGATGCGCTCGCTCTCGAACCCGCCCGGCCCGGTGAACAGGATCGAGTGCGTGGTGCGCTTCTCGTTGTTGATCCACTTCACGGTCGTGCCGGCCTTGACCTTGAGTGAGGCGGGCACGTACTTGTACTCCCGGATCGACACTTCGACCGTCTGCGCCGCGGCACCCAGCGGCCACAGCGCGAGGCCGGCGACGAGCTTGCCGACTTCGCGCCGGCTGCGATGGCGAGGCTTCATGGGTCAGTCTGTCGGCAACAGCGCCGTGGCGCGTCTTACTGCTTGGCTGCGCCGATGTCGGCCTTGGTGTCGATGCCCAAGGTGTAGCCGAGCGACACGTGGTGGAAGCGACCGCTCGTGTGGTCATCGTGGATCGCAAAGCCGAAGTTGTAGGTCTTGCCGGAGCTGAGCGCGATATCGCCTTCGCCGCCGCTGAGCTTGCGCGTGAAGACCACGACCCAATCATCGCCCTTCTTCTCGCCCTTCGCTTCGAGCAGCGCCTTGCCGCCTTCCATCACCCGCTTGTCGGCGACATGGCCGTCGAACTTGGCGCCCTTGCTCGTCCACTGCATCAGGTCATAGAACGTGCCGTTGGCGAGGTTGCCGTCCTTCACGTACTTGGTCTTCTTGTCGTCCTTCGCGTCAGGCATGGTGCGCGCATCGGTATGGCAGGCCTCCCAGCAGCCCGACAGGTTCGCACCGGCGATTTTGTTGTCTTCGAGCATGAAGGCGAGCTTGACGGCGTTGTCCTTGTCCATCTTGTCGGCGCCACCGGCAGGCTGCTTCCAGCTGAATCGAAGGTAGAGGTTCGTACCGTCGTTGGCGGCCTGCACGTTGACCGGAATCGAGCCGGCCTTGCCCTTGATCGGCTTGGGCTCGATCTTCTGGCCGGTCACCATCTTCTTGCCCATGTCGGCGGCTTCGTCGTGGTGGCAACTGGCGCAGCTCTCGCCCTTGCGCAACGCCCGCGCGCCGCCGTGTTCGGTGCCCTTGGTGATCCATTCGAGCGGCGACGCACCAGGGTAGAAAACGGTGATGGCCTTGGCCGGCACCTTGCCCCAGTCGGGCGCGGCAGCGAGGGCGGAAACGCAGGTCGACGCAGCGGCCGCGGCGATCAGGAGGGTGTTCAGCTTGTTCATGGTCAGTCTTCTTCCTTCATGCCCTTGGGCTTGTGGTGCGCTATGCCCTTGTGGCAATCGATGCACGTGTCCTTGTTCTTGACGGCGAGTTCGTGCGACTTGCGGGCACGCGGTTTCTGCTTCTCGACGTCCATGCTCTTCAGGGTGTGGCAGTTGCGGCATTCGAGCGAATCGTTCGCCTTCATGCGCGCCCACTCACGCTCGGCCAGATACAGGCGCTTGGCCTCGAATTTCTCGCGCGTGTCGATGCTGCCCACCGCCTTGCCGTACAGCTCGCGCGTGGCCTGGACCTTGCGTAGCATCTTCGGCCCCCATTCCTTGGGCACGTGGCAGTCGGGGCAGGTGGCGCGCACGCCGGTGCGGTTGGTGTAGTGGATCGTGTTCTCGGAATATTCCTTGTACACGTTGTCGCGCATCTCGTGGCACGAGGTGCAGAACGCCTCGGTGTTGGTGGCTTCGACGACGGTGTTGAAGCCGCCCCAGAACACGATGCCGGCGACCACGCCGAGCAGCATCAGCGTCAGCATCGACCATCGGCCCGAGGGCGAGCGCAGGCGTCGCCAGAGGCCGCTCTTGGCCTGGGGTGCGGGGGTGTTCATGTCCGGGTTCGGGTTCGTGTTCGGTAGAGGCCGCCGGCCGCGCCGGCAGCGGTGTGGGCGGCGGCGGCAGCCCGTCGGGGCCGCCGCGTCACACCCGCATCAATAGACGTCGTGCTGGGTGTTCCAGACGTTGAACTTGCCGGTCGGGGTGATCATCTTCGGATCGGTGATCACCTTCTTCAGCTTCAGGGTCTCGTCGTCGTAGATCACGATTGCCGACTGGTCGGTCTTGCCGCCCCACAGCGAGATCCAGACCTCGTCACCCGCCTGGTTGAACTCCTGATGCACGGCGCGGCGCAATGCCTTGGTCACCGGCAAGCCGGAATCCTTCGCGACATCGATGCGCACCGGTGGTTTGGACAGGTCCTTGATGTCGAACACGTAGTTCACCTCGGCGTTTTCGCGCTCGGGGTTCATCGGCATGTCGGCCCACAGGTGCGTCGACTTCGGATGCGTCTTGACGAACAGGTTGCCCGCGCCCGGCATCGTTAACTCCTGCACCACCTTCCAGTTGTACTGCTTGTACTTGGCGTCCGCGGGTTTGTCCGATGCGGTCGAGATCAGCGAGACCACCGCGCCGCCGAGGTGGCCGGTCGCCCACACCGGCCCGTAGGTCGGGTGCACGAAGTTCGCGCCGCGGCCCGGGTGCGGAATCTTCTTGGTGTCGATCAGGCCGGCCAGCTTGCCGGTCTTGGTGTCGACCGCCGCGACCTTGTTCGACGCGTTCGCCGCGACCATGAAGTAGCGCTTGCTCGCATCGAAGCCGCCGTCGTGCAGGAACTTGGCCGATTCAATCGTCGTCGTCTTCAGGTTCTTGATGTCGCTGTAGTCGACGAGCAGGATCTGGCCGGTCTCCTTGACGTTGATGA
>JANNKS010000698.1:0-5039 GCA_031396425.1 Rhizobacter sp.
CGGAATCGCAGTACAGCGCCGCGATGATGATGCGCTCGGGCGAGTCGAACGAAGACGGTTCGCCCAACCCGTTCGGCGCGCGTGTGTTCCTGGAGCAGTCGGCCTCGCAGGGGTATGCCAAGGCGATCTACACGCTGGCCAGGGAATACGAGCTGGGCAGCTCGGCGTTCGAACGCGACATGGCCTTCTCGACCGAATTGTTCCGGGCTGCGGCCTTGCTCGGCCATGTGGATGCCCAGGTCGACCTGGGGACGCAATACCTGCTCGGGCGCGGCGGCGTGAGGCAGGATGATGGCGCGGCGGCACACTGGTACGAACGCGCCGCCGGCGCCGGCCATTGGGGTGCGCAGTTCCTGATCGCGTCGATGTATGAACACGGCAATGGCGTGAGCCGCGACGAACAACTGGCGCTGCGCTGGTACGAACGCGCCAGGCAGGGCGGTGACGAAGTGGCACCGCTCAAGGTAGAAGAGCTCAGGCTGCGGCTGGCGACGAAGGTCCGTCAGTTGCGGTTCGACTGAACGCCCGAATCCTCGGCAACCTGCATCACAGGCCGGGCCCTTGCGCCACCGGCGCCCAACCCGCGCAGGCCTGCGACGCCACGCAGGCCTCGATGAACGCCATCGTGTGCACGCCGTCTTCGATGCGCGGATACGGAAACGGCGGTGCCACCTCGCCGAGCTCGCGCGCGATGCGGTCTTGCGCGAATTCGGCGTAGAGGTTCGCGAACGCCTCGCGCAGGCCTTCCGGGTGGCCGCGCGGCGTGCGACCGCAGGCGATGACGTCGGGCGGCAGGAACGTGTCGCCGCGGCTGAAAGTGCGCACGGCTTCGCCCTGCAGCGCCAGCTTCAGCGTGCTCGCATCGCGGTGCGACCAGTCGAGCAGGCCCTTCTCGCCGTAGACGCGCAGCCGGATGTCGTTTTCGCCGCCGGCCGCGGCCTGCATCGCAGTGAAGGTGCCGCGTGCACCGCCGCTGAATTCGATCAGCGCCGAGACATGGTCGACCACCTGGCGGCCGGGCACCAGCGTGCTCACGTCGGCGCAGACCCGCGCGGCGGCGAGGCCCGACACGAAACACGCCAGATGCTGGGCGTGGCAGCCGATCGAACTCATCACCAGCACCTGGCCACTGCGTTGCGGGTCGAGCAACCAGCGCAGGCGGTTGTTCTGTGGACCGTCTTCGAGCCGGGTGGCCAGGCCGCTCTGCACGTACTCGACCTGAACCAGGCGCACCGGGCCGATCGCGCCGTCGCGCACGAGCTGCCTTGCCCAGCGCGTCATCGGGTAGGCGGAGTAGCCGTGTGCAATCGCGAACAGCCGACCGTTCGCGCGGGCGCGTGCCGCCAGATCGCAGGCTTGGGCGAAGCTGTGCGCGACCGGCTTGTCGGCCATCACGTCGAAACCTGCATCGAGCGCCGCCGCGGCAAACGGGTAGTGCGTGTCGTTCGGCGTCATGATCGCCACCGCGTCGATGCAGTCGACCCGTTGCCGCTCGGCCGCGAGCATCTCGGCGACCGTTCCGTAACTGCGCTGCGGGTCCAGGCCGAGCGCGGCGCCGGCCGCTCGCGAACGCGCGGCGTCGCTCGACAACACGCCGGCGACAACCTGGAACCAGCCGTCCATTTCGGCCGCGCCCCGGTGCATGCGGCCGATCCATGCGTCGGGCCCGCCACCGATCATGCCCAGCCGCAGGGCCCGCCCGAACCTTTCGCGCAAACTCATTGTGTTCCCTTGTGATGCCACGCACCGTGTTGCAATGGGCAGCCGCGAACCTGCGGTTGATCGTATGCGTTTTCGCGCTGCAGGCGACGATGGTGCTTGAAACCGCTGCCGCGTGCGAAACATGACAATGCGCGCGACCGCCGGCACCGCAATGCTGCCGATAACCCGAGAGGTCGGCGCTGTCTCGGGTCGATCGAGCCCGCGAAGTGCATGCAGCGGCGGGCGCCTGCGTCGTGATGACGCCTATCCACTGACGATCGGAGAGTGTTGTGGCCAAAATTCCTGCTGGCGTGGGTCCACGGTATCCGCAAGTGGTGGTGCTGGTGGGCGCCACCGGCGACCTGGCGCGGCGCAAGCTGCTGCCGGGGCTGTTCCATCTGGCGAGTGCCGGCTTCATTCCGGGTTGCCGCATCATCGGCGTGTCGCTCGACAATCTGGACGCCGACGGCTTTCGCCGTGCGACGCGCGGCGCGCTCGACGAGTTCTCGGCGCGCAAGGTCAGCGGCAGCGACTGGGAAGCGTTTTCGCAGATCCTGGACTACGTGCCGCTTTCCGCCGGTGCTGCGGCGCTCAAGACCGCCGTGGAGAAAGCGGAGCAAGCGATCGGCGGCGAAAGCCGCCGGCTGCACTACCTGAGCGTGCCGCCGAACGCGGCGCTGTCAGCGGTGCGTCTGCTTGGTGAAGCGGGTCTGGTGGAGCGTTCGCGCGTCATCATGGAAAAGCCGTTCGGCACCGACCTGGCCAGCGCGGTGTCGCTCAACTCCCGGTTGCACGAGGTGTTCCAGGAGGACCAGATCTTTCGCATCGACCATTTCCTGGGCAAGGAGCCAGCGCAGAACATCCTGGCGTTCCGCTTCGCGAACGGTTTGTTCGAGCCGATCTGGAACCGCAACTTCATCGACCATGTGCAGATCGACGTGCCCGAAACGCTGGGCCTGGGCCAACGCGTTGGCTTTTACGAACAGACCGGCGCCTACCGCGACATGGTGGTGACGCACCTGTTCCAGATCCTGGGTTTCATGGCGATGGAGCCGCCAACCCACCTCGCGCCCAAGCCGATCAGCGAAGAGAAGAACAAGGTGTTTCGCAGCATGCTGCCGATCCAGCCGAAAGACGTGGTGCGTGGGCAGTACACCGGCTACCGCGCCGAGCAAGGCGTGAACCCGGAGTCGGACACCGAAACCTTCATCGCGTTGAGATGTGCCATCGACAACTGGCGCTGGGCCGGGGTGCCGTTCTACCTGCGCACGGGAAAGCGCCTGGCCGAAGGGCAGCGCATCATCTCGATCGCGTTTCGCGAGCCGCCCAAGAGCATGTTCCCGGCCGACTCGGGCGTCGGCGCGCATGGCCCCGACCACCTGACGTTTGACCTGGCCGACGCGTCGAAGATGTCGTTGTCGTTCTACGGCAAACGCCCCGGCCCGGGGATGCACCTGGACAAGCTGAGCCTGCAGTTTGCAATGCACGACACCGGCATGATCGGCGAAGTGCTCGAGGCCTACGAACGCCTGATTCTCGACGCGATGCGTGGCGACCACACGCTGTTCACCACGGCCGACGGCATCGAGCGGCTGTGGGAGGTGTCGGCGCCGCTGCTCGAAGCGCCACCGCCCGTGCGTTCCTACGCACCGGGCTCGTGGGGGCCGAACGCGATTCATCAACTCGTGGCACCGCATGCGTGGCGGCTGCCGTTCGAGCGCGTCTGGCGCGATCCGAACAAGGTCGGGAGTTGAGGGGCAGCGAAGCGAGCTCCAAGTCCGCGCCACCACCCTGAGTCACGTCCCCTTTCACAGAGGTGCATGTGCGCCGAGGGCCGGCTCGGCCCCCAGCGTCAATCACGCTTGCGCTCGCGCGAACCCTCGCGTTTGCTTTCACCCGCTCGCCCTTCGCGTGAACCGTCCTTGCGTGGTTCTTCGGTGGCGTTGCGATGGCATTCGACGCAATTCTCGAAGTTCCGAATGCCCTCCTCCTCATGCTCCTGGCGAATCTTCTCTTCGCGATGTTCATGGCAACCGTAGCAGGTATAGCGGTTGTAGTCGTCATGGGTGTGGCAGGTCGCGCACTTCACGTCGTGGTCGCGGTCGAGCGCGAAGAGCTTGGCATGGTCCAGTGTGGCGGGCTTCCAGCGCTCCTGTCCATGGCACTGCTTGCAGTTTCCCTGGATGCGCCGGTGCAGGCTGTCGGCCGGCGACTTGTGGCAGCCCGCGCAGTGCTCACGCGTTCTGACGCGCAGCAATGCATGCGAGAAGGGTTTCCGGCTGCGCTGCGCGAGCCGGGGCCCTTCATGGTCGCTGTGGCACGCGATGCAGTCCTGCTCGGTCAATTCCTGGTGGAAGGCGACCTGGATGTTGCGTGCCGCCAGGGGCGCGCCCTTGGTTGTGCGCCGCCCGATGTCGGGCAGAGCATGACAGACAATGCAACGCGTCGATGCTGCGCCGCGCCAGGGTGAATGGCAGGCGAAACAGTCCGTCGTGAGTTCGGCATGGCCGCGCACCAGCGCGCCGGGACTGATCATCAGGTGCGGGAACACGAAGGCGAGCACCAGCAGCACCGCCAGGTTCAGCGCGATCAGCACCAGGACCCAGCCGCGTTTCACTGCCAGCTCCAGAACAGGAATACGCCGACGATGTGGGCGAGCGCGAGGACCGCGAACGCGAGCGTGATCGGCAGGTGCACCGCGCGCCACTGTTTCATCACGTCGAACGTCAGGCTGTCGCGATACAGCCGCTCTTCGAGCTCTTCGGCAGGAACGCCCTGCTCACTCATGCGCGTGTGCGCCTGCAGCAGGCGCCGCCGCGATCGCTCGAGCAGGAACTTGCCGGTCAGGCCGCTGCCCACATCGATCAACATCGCCCCCACGGCCAACCAGCCCAGGATCGCATTGAAGTGGATGCCGGCGTGCACCAGCACGAGCAGCGAGCCGAGCCATGCCATGAACTGGTGCAAGTGCAGCAGCCGCGCCGGTTGACCGATGCGGATCAGCCCGCGTTTGCGCAGCGAGTAGGCGAAGGACAGCAGGATCAGCAGCGTGCCCGGAATGCCGAGCCAGCGGCCGATCCAGGCGGCGCCGAGGGCGTGCAGCACCCGGTCGAACAGCAGGGCAGCGGCGACCAGCGCGGTGAACGCCAGCAGAAACGGCAGCACCTCGCGGCGCAGGAGCCTGGCTTCCATGGTGCTCTGTGCCCCTCAGGCCGCGAGGGCCAGGTGGCTCGCCGGCGTGCCCACGCACAGCAAGCAGTGGCCGGGGGCGACGTCGTGGTCGGGCGGAGTCGCGTAGTGCACGCTGCCGGCGAGCAGCCGCGTTTCGCAGGTTCCGC
>JANNKS010000712.1:0-15615 GCA_031396425.1 Rhizobacter sp.
CGCACGACGGCGGGCGAATTCGACGCACCATGGTGTCGAACGTGGTGCCTTCGATGGACCTCGGCCTCGCCTACCGGCGTGGCGCTGTGCTGTCGGAAGCCACGACAGCTTTCGCCGATGCTCTGCGCTTGCTGGCCAAGACGCTGACACGCGACTCTGCGCGCGCCGAGCTGGGGACATAGCACGCCGGCGCGCATCAGTTCGGATCGGTTACTCGGGTGTGCCTTCTGGATCATCATCGAGTACTGCACCAACCGCGCAGGTGGGCAGATCAAGGTGACTGCCGCGATCCGGGGGCGCAGTTGATCGAGTTCATCCTCTTTCACTGGCCCCTCCAGGTTCGCGCCTGCGCTGCAAGCCCGCGGCAGCTGGTGGAGGATCCATGCCGCTCACCAAGAGTCCAGCATCACCCAGCCGCCATGCTCGATCTTCGTCAATCCGGCGCTGATGGCCAGTGCCGCGAGACGCTCACCCGCAGCAGGCGCAGCGCCCAGCGCCCGCCGGCGCGCACAGGTTGACCCAGCGCAGCGCGGTCACCCACCAGCAGCGACGGCCGCGCGAAAACCACCGTCTCGTAGCCGAGCGCTGCGACAGCGCGTTCCACGTCGCCCTTCGCTCCGGTCAGCGATCTCGATGGCTGCACAGTGCTGGGGATCCCCGGCATGGGCCGTGCGGCTCAAGTCCGATCCGGGTCGTCCGCGCGGACCGATGCCCGACAGCCCGAGATCCAGGACCGGCCCCAGTTCAGCCGGTGGATGAGTCAGAGCAGGCGGCCCAGCGCCGATGGCCTGCACTTGCAATGTCACCTGTCAGTGACTAAACTGAAGTCACCATAGAGTGACAAGGAATTGAGATGCAACGCAGGAACTTCATTCGAGTCATGGGTGGCGGCGTCATCGTGGCCGTCGGCGCGGGCACCGTTGCGTGTTCATCGACTGTCCCACCCGAGGCGATTCGGCCCTGGCAGGGCCCGAAGGCCGAGACCGATGCACGCCGCTGGGTTTTGGCCCACGCGATCCTGGCCCCCCATTCGCACAACCTGCAATCCTGGGTCGTCGATCTGGGCACGCCCGATCAAATCCTGTTGCGCTGCGACCCGACGCGCCTGCTGCCCGAGACCGATCCGCTCTCGCGCCAGATCATGATGAGCCACGGGACCTTCCTCGAGCTGCTGGACATCGCGGCGCGAGAACGTGGTTTGCGCGCCGACATTACGCTGTTTCCGGAAGGCGCGTTCGGCCCCCAGAAGATCGACTCGCGGCCGGTGGCGCGCATCCGCCTGGTGGCCGATCCGACGGTTGTCAAGGATGCGCTCTTCGCGCAGATCCTGGCGCGCCGCACGAATCGCAGTGCCTATCAGCCCGCGCGTGCCGTGCCGGCCGAGGCCCGGCAGGCGATGGCCGAGGCCGTCGCGCCGCTTGCCATGCGTTTCGGCTTTGTCGGCGCCGAGCAGCCCACCGCGCTGCAGCGTCACCGGGCGATCGCGTCGCAGGCTTGGCGCATTGAATTGATCACGCCGCGCACGATCATGGAGTCGTACAAGGTGTTGCGTGTCGGCGCCGCCGAGGTGGCCCAGCACCGCGACGGACTGACGGTGATGGACCCCAAGCTGGTCTGGATGGACCGTCTCGGCCTGTTCGACCGCAGCAAGGCACCCGCGCCGGACAGCTTTGCCACCACCAGCCAGACCGAGGACTTCGATGCCAAGCTGGCCTCGACGACTTCATTTCTGTGGATCGTCAGCGCCGGCAATGACCGCGCCATGCAGGTCAATGCGGGCCGCGCCTATGCGCGTGTGCAATTGGCCGGCACGGCGCACGGTGTCGCGATGCAGCCGCTTTCGCAGGCGCTGCAGGAGTACCCGGAACAGGCCGGTCCGTACGCGGCGATCCACGCTCTGCTCGACGCGCCCCCGCAGACGCAAACGGTTCAGATGTGGGCCCGCGCCGGCTTTGCGCCGCCGGTCGAACCGGCGCCGCGGCGGGGTCTTGACGCCCACATCAAACGGGCATGAGCCTCCGCCCGGCCGCGCCGAAGAGGCTCGCATTGCGAATCATGGAACTGAGCCAGTGAGCGGGCGTGGCCGCGACCGCGCCGCGACCGAGGAGCGCATCCTCGCAGCCGTGGGCGTGGTGCTGGCACGGGACGGCTTTCGCGCCATCGGCGTGAATGCGATCGCGCGCGAAGCCGGCATCGACAAGGTGCTGATCTACCGCTACTTCGGCGGCTTGCCGGAACTGCTGCGCCGATGGGGCGCGAGTGGGCGCTTCTGGCCGACGGCCAACGAACTGCTGGGTAACGATGTCGCCGCCGTGCATGGGCTTCCGCTCGAGCTGCGCTATGCGCTCTTCTTCGATCGTTTCATCGACGCGCTGCGCGCGCGGCCGCTGACGATCGAGATTCTGGCGGCCGAGGTCGTCGAGCGCAACGAGTTGACGGCCATCCTGGAGGACGAGCGCGAGCAATGGGGCGAACAGATCGAGATTCTGTTCGGTGGCGACGCCTTCCGCGCGCGCCCGGAACTGCGCGGCATCACCTTGTTGCTCGTTGCCGGCGTCCAATACCTGCTCGTGCGTGCACGAACGGTCCGTGTCTTCGGTGGCATCGATCTGCGCAGCGACGCCGGGTGGGCGGCGCTCAAGGCTTCACTGAGCGCGGCATCGCGGCCGCTGCTCGCTCCGCTCGGAGCCCAGCCGGCGAAATCCGCCGCAGTTGCTTCAAAGCAGGCGCGCAGGCGCAAGTAGTCGCGGTGCTCTGTGCACTGCGGCAAGGCGGCCACGAAGCTTTGGCGCGGGTGGATACAGAATCGGCACCGGCATCCGCCGCTGATGGCGAGCCGCCGCGAGACGGTCAGCCGCGGCGTCGATTGCGCGGCTGCATCTGCGCCGAATCGAGGATGCGCAGACCCTGTTCGGCGTCGATGGCGGCGCGCAGCATCGCGCGCGCCACGTCGCCGGCATCGATCGGCCGCACGCCGGCGGGCACGATGCCCAGCACGGGCCGCAGCAGGCGCAGCGCCCAGCGCTCGCCGGCGCGCACGGGTTGACCGAGCGCGGCGCGGTCGCCCACCAGCAACGAAGGCCGCGCGAAAACCACCGTCTCGTAGCCGAGCGTCGCGACAGCGCGTTCCATGTCGCCCTTGACGCGGTTGTAGAACACCTTCGAATCGGCATCGGCGCCGAGTGCCGAGACGACGATCACGCGTCTGGCACCCGCCGCCCGTGCGAGGCGCGCGGTGGCGAGCACCGCGTCGAAATCGACGCGCCGGAATGCGGCCTCCGAGCCGGCCACCTTGATCGTCGTGCCCAGGGCGATGAAGACGTCGTCAACCACCGGCAATGCGGGCAGGCGTTCGAAGTCGACCCCCTCGACGGTCAGCTTGGGGTGCGTCGGCAGATCGCGTGCGCTGCGGCGCAGCAGCGCGTGAACGCTGGTGTAGTGCGGCGACTCGAGCAACAGCGTCAGCAGCGCACGGCCGACAAGGCCCGTCGCGCCGGCGAGCAGCGCGCTTCGCGGGGCAGATTGCGTCGAGGGGGTGTGCACAGGGGCGATGGCGCCAATCAAGTTCAGTCCGTCACGCACCGAGTGTTGCGTCGCGCAGCGCCTGCACGGTGTCGCGAATCAGGTGGCCGGAGATGCTGAAGCGCGGCGGGATGCCCGGCAACGCGTCGATGCCGAACCAGCCGGCGGCTTCGATCTCACCCGCTTGCGGCACGATCTCGCCGCTCACCCAGCGCGCGGTGTACGCCACCATCAGGCTGTGCGGGAACGGCCAGCTCTGGCTGCCGTAGTAACGCAGGTCGGTGACCTGCACCGACACCTCTTCGGCCACTTCGCGGTGCACGCAATCCTCAAGCGATTCGCCGGCCTCGACGAAACCGGCGAGCGCGCTGAACACGCCGGGTGCGTAGTGCGGCGAGCGTGCCAGCAGCAGTTCGTGAGTCGACGCCGGGCCGCCCCAAGGCGACTCATCCCCCTCGGGGGGCGGACGTCGCGAAGCGGCGGCCTGGGGGCCCGATGTCTCGCGCCACACCAGCACCATCATCGCCGGTGTGATGCGCGGATAGGCCACGTGGCCGCACGCCGGGCATTTGCGTGCACGGTCGCTGGCGTGCAGGTCGGTCGGCGTGCCGCACACGCCGCAGAAGCGGTGTGCGCGGTCCCACTCGAGCACCTGCGCGGCGCGGCCCGTCACGCCGCTCAGCGCGGCGGGCATCTGCATCATCGCGGCGCGCAGCGGCACGGGCCGCCAGCCGTGCGGCACGGAGCTCAGACGCAGCGCCCAGCAGTCCAGGCCGTCGAGCTGTCCGAGGTAGTGCTGGGTTTCAGCCGCCGAAGCCCAGACCGGCTGCGCAAAGGGCTGCAGGCTTGACGATTCACCCTCGGGCAGGATCAGCTTGCCTTCGAAGAAGGCCAGGCACCAGGTCTGTTCGGTGATGGGGCCCGTGGGTTGAACGGCAGGAAGAAATCGCATGCGGCGCTGGCTTTCCCGGGCTTGGAGGTTGGGCTCCGATTGTCTTCCGCCGCAGCGCTACCCAGCGCTCGGCAGGCGGCGAGCGGAGTGGAACGCGCGAAGAATTTCGACCGTTTCGCCCCGCACGCGGTATGGAACGACGTAACGCGTCTTGAGCATGACCAGCTCGCGCGTTCCCGGCACTCGTCCCGGCCGGCCCAGGCCCGGCTGATCAACAAGCTGCGCAACCGCGTTGAGAACGCGCGCGACGACGAGTCGTGCGGCGGCGGGGTCGTCGATTGCGATGTAAGCGGCCTCGTCGTCGAGGTTGCGCAATGCCTTGCGCAGCCACTTAACTCGCATTCACCTTCCATTTTGTTGCCAGCGCGGCGACCTCCTTCTCCTTGGCGAAGTCTCCTGCATCAGCCTCCTTCAGCGCCATCTTGATCTCGCTGATCTGCCATTCGTTGTTTTCGACGTAGGCCCGTATGGCTTCGGCCGCGAGGTAGGACTTGCTGCGCTGCGTTGCTTCGGCCAGAGCATCAAGGCGGTCCTTGATGTCGTCTTCGAGGCGGATGGTCATCGTCGTGGACATAGAACTCGCTGTAATTGAATGTACACATCGTACTTGAAGGGCGACTTCGCGATGGAGTTTCGATCTACGGAAGGAAAACCGGAACGCGTGCCTCAACTCGTCGCTGACTTGGTTCAGTTGCCTGTTGAGGCAGTTCTGGTAGGCGTGTGTGGGACGCAATTGAATGTCGCACGCCGCGCCACGCAGACGATCCCGATCGTCGTCGCGACCTGCAATGACGATATGGTCGAGACCGGTGTGATCGCCAGCATGCGACGACCCGGTGGCAACGTCACCGGCTTGTCCAAACTTACACCCGAACTTGCCCCCAAGCGGCTGCAGCTTCTCAAGCAGACCGTCCCGGGGATCAAGCGCGTGGCCGTGCTGTGGAACCCAGCCTACTCTGACTTCAAGGCCGATTGGCGGGAAACTCTGGCTGCCGCGCAGTTGCTCGGCGTGAGCATTCACCCGGTCGAATTCCGGCGCCCCGATGACTTCGACGCCGCCTTCGCGGCAATCGCCCGCGAGCGCGTCGACGCGCTGATCACGTTCTCCGACGCGCTGACCTACGTCCATGCGAAGCGGGTCGCCGATCTGGTGGCTGCGGCGGGGCTGCCGGCGATGTTCCCGTTCCGCGAAGTTGTTGATGAAGGCGCGCTGATGTCGTACGGGCCGAGCCTTCCCGGAATGTGGCGCCGCGCTGCCGATTACGTTGTCAGGATCCTGAAAGGTGCAAACCCGGCGGAGATGGCGATCGAACAGCCGAGGAAGTTTGAATTCATCATCAACCTGAAGGCGGCCAAGGCGCTCGGTTTGGCAATTCCGCAGTCGATTCGTTTGCAAGCCGATCAAGTTCTCGAATAGATGGACCTGACCGCGGGGCTGCTGAAACTTCCATTCGCGTCGCGTTGCGGCGTCGGCCTGCTCGCCAGCCAGCTGAATTTCATCGGTGGCGGCATAATTTGGCAACGAGCCCGACATGGACACCACCATCGAAACCCACTTGGCAGTCGTCCACCAGCTCTGCCGCCAATTTGGCGTGCAGCAACTGGATGTGTTTGGTTCGGCCGCCGGTGATGCGTTCGACCCGCAGCGCAGTGACATCGATTTCGTCGTAGATTTCGGCGCAGGTCAGCAGCCTGATCTGTTCAACCGGTACTTCGGGTTGAACGAGGCGCTGGCTGCGTTGTTCGGCCGCAAGGTCGACCTCGTGATGGCCGGTGGAATGGTCAATCCGTACTTTATCGACTCAGTCAATCGCACGCGCAAACCTGTGTATGCACGCCCGCTCGCCGAAGCTGCTTGAGGGCATCCGCGACGCGGCTGCGTTCGTCCTAGAAGTCACTCAGGGCCGCACGCTTCCGCAATACAGCGCCGATCGGCTGCTGCGCCAGGCTGTGGAACGCAACTTCGAGATCATCGGCGAGGCGGTCAAGCGGTTGGCGCAAGTTGACCCGGCGTGCGCCGAAGGCATTGCGCAGTAGCCGCAGATCATCGCTTTCCGGAATATTCTCATTCACGGATACGACTTGGTGGACCATGCCTTGGTATGGAGCACGGTGCAGACTCAATTGCCCGCGCTCCTGCGGGATGTGAAGGCCTTGCTGGCATAACGCCGTTGAAGCTTCAGTGGGCTGCTCGGTTCATCGAACGCAGTGTCCCTCGGTGAACCCAGTTGTACGGCCGCGCAAGAGATGCCGTTCCCCTTCGCCAATGCTGTTCGTTGCGTCCTGCGCCTCGCGCGGCCTGTCACCTCGAACAAGGTGACGGCGCAAAGGCGGCGTCGAACACCGCGTTACCCAGCATGCTGCGCTGCACATTCAGCGCAGCGACGGGCACGTTGATCGGTTCGCGCGTTGCGTCCACGGCTGGCGCCCCGGGGCATGAGCGCACCCATTCCCCACCGAAGGCCTGACGACCCGCCCCGGGGGGAGCGTACTGCACGTGCACACATTGCGTTGCACGTGCCAAGCTCCGGGCCACCACCTGGGTGAGCAGGCGCGCTTCGCCCGCCATAGTTTCGGCGTCAGCCGCATGGGCATGCTGCACGGTGACGAAGGGGCCGGCAGCTCCGCGGCTGCAAGCTTGCTGTGGTTCTCGGCGTAGTGCTGCTCGCTCAGGTAACGCAGCCGCACCCAGGTCCGGCCCGGCGGCGTGCCCAATGCGGAACCCAGCGCATCAGCGAGTTGCACCGCACTGACGCCGCTGAATTCCGCCTCTGTTCGCACACGAACTCGATGTCGATGATAGGCATGGACGGACAGGCGTCGACGCGATGCGCGGCGCCACGCGAGCAGTGGCAACGCCGCGATGACCGCGCGATTCGCGCCCGGAATCCATCCCCGCCCGAGCACGAACGGCCCGCAAACCCTTCTGGCGCCAGCGTTGCACCCCGCGCCTCGCTTGCAGAAGAGCCGCGAAGGTGAACGATGAGCCGCGCCAGCGAACGTTAGGCATCGCACAGACAGGCGGGGCACGTCGGTGCACAGTGCAAGCACAGAGTCGTCCTTCGACGACCGTCTCGACGGAGAACCACTTCCATGACAACCCGCACCCGCTTCCTTTTCCTGGCGACCACGCTTGCCGGCGTGACGATGATCGCTGCCTGCAACAAACCCGCCGACCCGCTGGGGCCGGCGCCGACAGGCGCGGCGACGCCAAACGCACCGATGCCGGGCGCAACGCCGCCGAGCACGACCGTGGGGGCCGAAACCAGCGACGCTGCAGTGACCGCCAAGGTCAAGGCCGCCTTGCTGATGGCTGAAAACGTCAAGAGCCTCGACATCTCGGTCGAAACGGTCAAGGGCGACGTGAAGCTCACCGGCTTCGCGAACACCCAGGCCCAGATCGACGAGGCGATCAAGGTGGCGCGCAGCGTCAAGGGCGTTCAGAACGTCCAGCCCGATCTGAGCATCAAGAAATAGCAACTCGTTACTGGTCGAGGTCGGGCGCAAGGCACAGCTCCTTGCGACGACCGACGACATGAGAGCCGAAGCCCGGCCGGGATGGCGGACTTCGGTACACCTGTGTTTGCTGTGTCGGGTGCGTGTCGTCTTGCGTCGCCCGTGTTGGCCGACGGCAAGGCTTCGAGTGCGACGGCATCGTCGTCGGCTCCTGGAACGTCGTCTGACTACGAGCCGCACGGCCACCTCCAATACCTGCGAGGCGGGAAGGGAGGGGTGGCTGCGCAGCCACCGTGCTGTGCAAAATCGGCCTAGCGAACCGTCGCTCGCGGCCCTAGATTTCCAATTGCGCACAAGACCCAGACGCCATTCCTGTTCTCGCCTTTCGTCCACCCAGTTGCGACGCGACCCAACCACATGTCTTCTGCACTGTAGGGCCGCTTTGCATGACACTCCCTTCTGGTCAAGCCCCTCAGCCGGCGCCCCCGAATTCGCCTCGGCACGCGGTGCCACTTTTGTCGGTGCGCACCTTGCTCCTCGGGATCGTCCTCGCTTGCCTGATTCCAAGTGTGGTCGGCGTTGGCTTCCTGATATTTCGCGTCTATCACGACGGACGCCTGCGGATCGAAGACAACACGATCCAGACCGCGCGGTCCATGGCGCAGGCGGTCGACGGCCAACTGGACAAGACCAAGGTCCTCGCCTTGGCCTTGTCGACTTCAAGTTTCCTCAGGTCGGCAGACATGGCAGGTTTCCATCACCGTGCTCGCGACCTCATTCAGACAGAAGGCATCGGCGTCGACGTGGTCCTGAGCGACGCCAGTGGCCAACAGATCGTCAACACGGCGGTCCCGTTCGGCGACCCGCTGCCCCGGCACGGCAATCCGGGGCAGGTGCTCCAGATGTTCAAGACCGGTCAGCCGATCGTTTCCGATGTCTTCATGGGTGGCGCGACGGGGCGCCCCAGGGTATCGGTCGAGGTACCGGTGTTCGCCGACGGCAAGGTGGCCTACGCACTGGGGGTCAACATCGACCCCCAACAGCTCGGCGAGGTTCTGCGCCAGTCAGAAAGCTGGAACAGCAGCATCTCCGACCGCACCGGCACCATTGCAGCCCGGTCGAGGCACGCGGAGAAATACGTCGGGCAGAAGGTGAACCCGGACATCCTTCGTCGCCTGCCTACCGAGCGGGAGGCGGCGTTCGAATCCGTGACCAAGGAAGGATTTGCGGCGCTGCTGGTCTACAGCCGTTCGCCGGCCACAGGCTGGGCCGTGGCCATTGCCATTCCGCTCGACGCGCTTCAGGCCGAGTTGAAACCCAACCTGGCGCTGCTGGGCATGGGTGCAGCGCTGTTGTTCGCCGCGAGCGCATGGTTCGCCCGGCACATGGGCGGGCGCATCGCCCGATCGGTGCAGGCGTTGACCGACTCTGCGGTCGCCATGGCATCAGGCGAGGCAATCCACGTTGCCGACGCCAGCTTCCGCGAGGCGGATCAAGCCGGCAAGGCGATGGTTCGAACGTCGCAACTCCTGAAGCAGCGTTCGCAAGCGCTGGCGGCTTCGCACGCGACGCTCCAGGAGCGCGAAGTGGTTCTGGCCGAAGCCCAGCGCATCGGCCACATCGGCAGTTGGTACTGGGACGTCCGGTCCGGCGCGACGACGACGTCGGCTGAAACCCGCCGAATCTTCGGGCGCGATGTCATTCCGCCGCTCGCGGAGCAGAGCGGAACGCTCTACCCCGAAGAGGCCTGGCGGCAGTTGAAGGCTTCTGTGCTGGCAGCGGTCCAGTTCGGCAAAGCTTTTGACCTCGAACTGCCCGCGCTGCGCGCCGATGGCAGCCCGATCTGGATCAGTTCACGCGCCGAAGTGGTGCGGTCGAGCAGTGAAGAGATCGTCGGCTTGCGTGGCACGGTACAGGACATCACGGAGCGCAAACGGGTCGCGCAGGAGCTGGAGCGCCATCGCCTGCACCTGGAGGAACTGGTTGCCTTGCGGACGCAAGAGCTCGTTGCCGCCAAGGTGGCCGCCGAAGCCGCGACCCAGGCCAAGAGTGCCTTTCTGGCGAACATGAGTCACGAGATCCGCACCCCGATGAACGCGATCATCGGCCTGGCCTTCCTGATGATGCGAGAGAGCAGCGACGCCCTTCAGACCGAGCGCCTGCGCAAAGTCACGGATGCTTCGCACCACCTGCTGCAGGTGATCAATGACGTCCTCGACCTGTCCAAGATCGAGGCTGGCAAGATGGTTCTGGAGGACGCCGATTTCTCGCTCGACGTGCTGCTGTCCCGCGCGTTCGAGATGGTGGGCCCTCGCGCGCAGGAAAAGGGGTTGGAGCTCATCCTCGAGACGGACCACCTGCCGGCACGCCTGCGGGGCGATGCCACGCGCCTGCTGCAGGCACTGATCAATCTGCTCGGCAATGCGGTCAAGTTCACCGAGCGCGGCTGGGTGCGGCTGCGCGGAGCAGCGCTGCACGAGGACGGGCAGCGCCTGCAGGTGCGGTTCGAGGTGCAGGACACGGGCGCAGGTATCGCGCCGGAACAGCGGCCCCGCCTGTACACCGCCTTCGAGCAGGCCGACAACTCGATGACCCGCAGCCACGGCGGCACGGGTCTCGGGCTGGCATTGACGCGCCATCTGGCGACCCTCATGGATGGCGAGGTCGGGCTGAGCAGCACGCACGGGCAGGGCAGCACGTTCTGGTTCACGGCATGGTTGCGCCGCGCTCGCGAGGAGGTGGAACAACATTCACCGATGCCGATGCCGATACCGATGCGCGGCCGGCGAGTGCTGCTTGTCGACGACCTGCCCGAAGCCTTGGCGGCGTTGAGCGAACGCCTGCAGTTGCTTCACTTCCAGGTCGATTCGGTGTCGAGCGGTGCAGCCGCGGTGGAACTCGCCGAGAAGGAAGCGGCGGCCGGTCGGGCGTACGACGTCATGTTGATCGACTGGAAAATGGAGCCCATGGACGGCATCGCGACGCTGCGCCGGCTGCGCCAATCGCTGGGTGAGCGGACACCGCCAGGCGTGCTGGTGACGGCATTCGACGCCACGCCGGCCTGGCAGCTGGCGCGTGAGGCCCGCTTCGTGTCGGTGCTCGTCAAGCCCGTCACGTCCTCGGCGCTCCACGATTGCCTGGTCGGTGTGCTGAAAGGTCGCGGGCCGAGGGTGCTGCCGGCCGCTTCGGTGCCCGGTGAGAGCGAGACACGGCTGCGACGCGAGCACAGCGGGCGGCGCGTGCTGCTGGTGGAGGACAACCTGATCAACCAGGAGGTGGCCATTGCATTGCTGGGCAACGTGGGCCTGGTGGTCGAAACCGCAGCCGACGGCGCGCAGGCGGTCGAGCTGGCGTTGGCCCGAGCCTATGACCTGATCCTGATGGACATGCAGATGCCCGTGATGGACGGGCTGACTGCGACAAGGGCGATTCGCGAACGTGCCGGGGACGTCACGCCGATTGTCGCGATGACAGCCAATGCGTTCGGCGAAGAGCGGGCCGCCTGTCTGGCGGCCGGCATGAACGACCATTTGGCCAAGCCGGTTGACCCCGACCTTCTGTATGCCACCGTCCTGCGGTGGTTGCCTGTTCCAGAATTTGCGGACGAAGCGCAAAGCGAAGCCGGCGCAGCATCAGCGCAGACTGCACCCGCGGAAATGCCGCTCGAGCTTCGCCTGTCGACGGTCAAGGGTTTGGACATCGCTCAAGCGCTGCGCATTGTCGGAGGACAGACAAAAGTGCTTGAAACCGTGCTGCGAAGTTTTGTCAAATACTATGCCGACGGCGTCGCAGGGTTGGTGGAGCCGTATTCACTGGACGCGGTCACGCGCTGGCGTGCCCTTTGCCATTCACTTCGCGGTGCGTGCGCTTCGATTGGTGCCATGTCGCTGGACCGCGATTTGACTGACTTTGAACGTTCTCTGGATTCGGGCACTTTGGGCGGAGTCGAGCTTTCGGTGGGCGCCCGGCAGTTGCAGGACGCACTCGTCACGCTCGTTGGACAGCTGGGTACTGCGTTGAGTCCGGGCCGGAGGTGAGCTTCGTTGAGGCCGGGGCCGGCTGATTCAGCGGCCATTTGCGGCGCCCGGTGCACCCAAACACCACACCGCCGACAATAGCGGCCTTTCGCCCGCACCCGCCCGTGTCCATCGCCATTGCCCCTCCGCCCGCCCGCGCGCTGAACGCCTACAAGCCCTTCTGGGCAAAGCGCTTCGGCCCGGCACCGTTTCTGCCGACGAGCCGCGCGGAAATGGACGGGCTCGGCTGGGATTCGTGCGACGTGGTCATCGTCACCGGCGACGCCTACGTCGACCACCCGAGCTTCGGCATGGCGGTGATCGGCCGCACGCTCGAGGCGCAGGGCTTTCGCGTCGGCATCATCGCGCAGCCCGACTGGCAATCGGCCGAGCCGTTCAAGGCCCTGGGCAAACCGAACCTGTTCTTCGGCGTCACCGCCGGCAACATGGATTCGATGATCAACCGCTACACCGCAGACCGCAAGATGCGCAGCGACGACGCCTACACGCCGGGCGGGCAGGGCGGCGCGCGGCCCGACCGCTGCTCGCTGGTGTATGCGCAGCGCTGCAAGGAAGCGTGGAACGAGGTGCCGATCGTGCTCGGCGGCATCGAGGCGAGCCTGCGCCGCATCGCGCACTACGACTACTGGCAGGACAAGGTGCGCCGCTCGATGCTGGTCGACAGCAAGGCCGACCTGCTGCTGTACGGCAACGCCGAACGCGCCATCATCGAGATTGCGCACCGGTTGGCGAAACGTGAACCGGTGCATTCGATCACCGATGTGCGCGGCACGGCGTTCGTGCGCCGGCGCGACGATGCGACTGCGCGCGACTGGTTCGAGCTCGATTCGACCGAGGTCGACCGGCCCGGGCGCATCGACGAGCACATCAACCCGTACCAGACCACCGAGGAGCTGGCACAGGCGCAGGGCACGAGCTGCGCAAAGGAGCAAGCTGACGCCTCCGTCATCCCGGCGCAGGCCGGGATCCACTCTGCGCCGCCATCGGTGGATCCTGGCGTGCGCCGGCATGACGGGGCTGGAAATGCGCCTGCGCTTCGTCGAGTGGCCGTTGTCGCGATGCCGGCGAGCCGCAAGACCGGCAACGTGAAGTTGCCGCCGCGCGAACGCACCGTGATCCGCCTGCCGTCTTACGAACAGGTCAAGAGCGACGCGGTGCTGTACGCCCACGCGAACCGGGTGCTGCACCTCGAGACCAACCCGGGAAACGCGCGCGCGCTGGTGCAGCGCCATGGCACCGGCGTGACGGCGCGCGAGGTGTGGATCAATCCGCCGCCGATTCCGCTCACCACGGCCGAGATGGACCATGTGTTCGACCTGCCGTATGCGCGGTCGCCGCACCCGGTGTACGCCGATGCGCAGGGCGACCATGAAGGCGAGACGAAGATTCCCGCGTGGGAAATGATCCGCTTTTCGGTGAACATCATGCGCGGCTGCTTCGGGGGTTGCACCTTCTGCTCGATCACCGAGCACGAAGGCCGCATCATCCAGAGCCGATCCGAAGATTCGGTGATCCGCGAGATCGAAGAGATCCGCGACAAGGTGAAGGGCTTCACCGGCGTCATCAGCGACCTGGGCGGCCCCACCGCCAACATGTACCGCATCGGCTGCAAGAGCGTGGCGATCGAAGCGGCGTGCCGCAAGCCGAGCTGCGTCTACCCCGGCATCTGCACCAACCTGAACACTGACCACGACCCGCTGATCAAGCTGTACCGGCGCGCGCGAACGCTGCGCGGCGTGAAGAAGATCCTGATCGGCTCAGGTCTGCGCTACGACCTGGCGATCCAGTCGCCCGAGTACGTGAAGGAACTCGTCACCCACCATGTCGGCGGGTACCTGAAGATCGCCCCCGAACACACCGAAGGCGCTCCGCTGGACAAGATGATGAAGCCCGGCATCGGCAGCTATGACCGTTTCAAGCAGATGTTCGAGCAGTTCAGCGCCGAAGCCGGCAAGAAGCAGTACCTGATTCCGTACTTCATCGCCGCGCACCCGGGCACGAGCGATGCGGACATGATGAACCTGGCGCTGTGGCTGAAGAAGAACGGCTTCAAGGCCGACCAGGTGCAGACCTTCTACCCCAGCCCGATGGCCACCGCGACGGCGATGTACCACACGAACTTGAACCCGCTCAAGGGCATCAGCCGCAACCCCGCGCGCGCCGAGCGCGTCGACATCGTGCGCGGCGAAAAACGCCGTCGGCTGCACAAGGCCTTCCTGCGCTGGCACGATCCGAACAACTGGCCGCTGCTGCGCGAGGCGCTCAAGAGCCTGGGCCGCGCCGACCTGATCGGCAACGGCAAACACCACCTGATTCCGTTCTTCCAGCCCAGCACCGACGGCAGTTACCAGAGCGCGCGGCGCAAGAACTCGACGCCGGGGCCGCTTCCGGGGCGTGCGGCCGAGGTCGCGCGCGGGCGCATCCTCACACAGCACACCGGCCTGCCGCCGCGCGAGAGCGGAACGGGCAAGAGCCCATCGGCGGGGCGTCGAAAGGCCCGCTGATCGCCTGCGAGGCCCGGTTGCGGCGGCGCAGCCCGGGCCTGCCTTGTGCCGCCGGGCGCAGCCCGCGCAGTGCGCATCGACGGGTCAGCCCGGCAGTGCGCCGGCGGCGGCCTCCTGCAGCCAGTGATGGGCAACGGCGCCGAGTTCCTCCAGCGTGCGCTCCTTCTGGATCAGGGCGCGCACGCCGGCACGCAGCATCTCGGCGCGCTGCTCCTCGGTGACGTGGCCCGAGCTGATCACGACCGGCAGATCGGCGCGGATGCGCGCCAGTTCCAGCGCCACATCGAGCCCGGAAAACCCGGGCATGTTGAAGTCGCTCACCACCAGGTCGAACGCCTGCGGCTGCGCCCGCACGGCGGCCACCGCCTCGCGCGGGTCCTGATGGCAGCTCACGCGGTAGCCCAGCCGCCGCAGCAGGCGTTCGACCAGCAGCCCCATCACCTCGTCGTCGTCGACGTACAGCACGTGCTGGCCCTCGCCCTGATGTTCCAGCGGCTGCAGCGTGCCCCAGCCGGAGGGCACTGCCGGGTCCGGCGAATCGACCAGCGGGAACACCATGTGGAACGTGCTGCCCTGGCCTGGAGCGCTGACGACGCCGATGGCACCGCCGTGCGCCGTGACGATGCCGTGCACCACCGACAAGCCCAGGCCGGTGCCCTGGCCCACCGGCTTGGTGGTGAAGAAGGGTTCGAAGATGCGCGCGCGGGTGGCGGCGTCCATCCCGCAACCGGTATCGCTCACCCACAGGTGGGCATAGGCACCGGCCGGCGGGCTGCTCGTCAGTTGCAATGCGGCGGCTGGCAACGTGATGGGCTCGAGGCCGACCTGGACGCGGCCGGCCTGGCCGTGCAAGGCATGCCAGGCGTTCGTGCAGAGGTTCATCAGCACCTGCTGGATCTGGGTCGCGTCGGCCAGCACGTTGAGCGGTGCGTCGGCCAGTGCGGATTCCAGCTGGACGCCGGCGGGCAGCGTCGACCGCAGCAGCGCCAGCGTTTCGTGCACCAGCGGGCTGAGTGGCCGGTTCACCAGCGCCTGAGGCTGGCGGCGGCCGAACGCGAGGATCTGATGCACCAGGCTGCGGGCGCGCAACGCCGACTTGTTGATCTGCTCCAGGCTGGGCAACGCAGCGTGGCCCGCGCCGGTG
>JANNKS010000731.1:0-1561 GCA_031396425.1 Rhizobacter sp.
CAGGTCGTCGATGTAATCGGCCTCGCCGGCGACGTGCAGGTGCGCCGACTCGTGCGGCCGGCTGATGCCGACCCGGGCGCCGCTGCGCTCTGCTTGCGCCTCGGCACTTTCATCGAGGCGCAGCGCCGTGTTCTTCAGGTAGTCGGTGAACGCTTCGGCGGACTGCAACAGGTGCGGATCAATCGGCTTGTTCATATCGGGCTCCTGGCGTGAATTGCAGGTCGTGCGGCATCACGCTGAAGACGCTGGTGGCGCTGGCGCTCAGCGGGTTTTCGGTTCGTGTTTCGAACCAGAACCGCTGCAACAGATTCTGCGCCACCTGCAGCCGGTAGGTGGCGCTGGCGCGCATGTCGCTGAGGGGTTTGAAGTCCTGCGCCAGTGCGTTCTGCGCGCGCGCCACGTTCTCGGCCGACCAGGCTTTGCCCAGCAGGGCCGCTTCCGCTGCCGCAGCGCGCTTCACGGTCGCCGCCATGCCGCCGTAAGCGAGTCGCACCTCGCGCACCGTGTGGCCGTCGAGTTCGATCGCCAGGCCCGCACACAGCGCCGAGATGTCGCAGTCGAATCGTTTGCTGATCTTGTAGGCGCGCACCTGCCGATCGGCCGCCAGCGGCGGCACCAGCATCGCCTGGACGAATTCGCCGGGCTCGAGGCGGTTCTTCATGTAGTCGACGTAGAACTCGGTCAGCGGCAGACGTCGCACCTGGGCGCCGCGGCGAAGTTCGATCTGCGCATCCAGCGCCATCAGCACCGGCGCCGAATCGCCGATCGGTGAGCCGTTCGCGACGTTGCCGCCCATCGTGCCGGCATTGCGGATCGGCGGCGACGCGAACCGCAGCCAGACGTCGGTGAGCGAGGGCCAGCGCTGCGCCAGGACGCGCCAGGCCGATTCGAGCGATGCGCCGGCGCCGATCCACAGGCCGTCGCCGCGCGTCTCGATGCGCTTGAGTTCTTCGACCTCACCGAGGTAGACGATCTCGCCCAGATCGCGCAACTGTTTGGTGACCCACAAGCCAACGTCGGTGGAGCCGGCGAGCAGTTGCGCCGCCGGCAAACGCTCTCGCAGCGCGGCCAGTGCGTCCAGCGTCTTCGGCGCATGGAACGACGCCCCGGCGCGGTAGTGCAAGTCTTCGCTGCCGGCCAGACTTTCGAGGGCCGCGATCACCGGCGCGGTGTCCAGTTGCACCGAAGGCAGGTCGAACATGCGCTGGCCGGCGTCGAGGATGGGCCGGTAGCCTGTGCAGCGGCACAGGTTGCCCGACAGCTCGTCGGCGAGCTGCTGGCGCGTCGGGCGGCTCGCGCTGGCCTGATGGTGTTCGTAGGTCGACCACAGCGACATCACGAACCCCGGCGTGCAGAACCCGCATTGCGAGCCGTGGCAGTCGACCATTGCCTGTTGAGTGGGGTGCAAGGCCGCGCCCGGGCTCAGAGCCTTCAGATCTTCCACCGTGAAGAGGGCCTTGCCGTCGAGCGTGGGCAGGAACTGGATGCAGGCGTTCACCGTTTCGAGCCTCAGGCCACGCACTGCGCCGGCCTCGCCCGGCAGTGCCCGGCTGCCGATGAC
>JANNKS010000745.1:0-8945 GCA_031396425.1 Rhizobacter sp.
TGGTTGAAATCGATGCGGTCAAGGCACCCAAGTCGGCCGCCAATTTCCTGCAGTACGTGAAGGACGGGCACTACAACGGCACGGTGTTCCACCGGGTGATCGACAACTTCATGATCCAGGGCGGCGGAATGCTGCCGGACCTGAGCCAGAAGCCGACCCGAGCACCAATCGCGCTGGAAAGCCGCAACGGCCTGGACAATGTGCGCGGCACCTTGGCGATGGCGCGCACGAACGACCCCAACTCGGCGACCTCGCAGTTCTTCATCAATCTCAAGGACAACGAGTTCCTGAACGCAAGCAAATCGGCCGACGGCAACGGCTATGCCGTGTTCGGCAAGGTGGTGGCCGGCATGGATGTGGTTGACAAGATTCGCGCCGTACCGACCACCAGCAAGGGTCCGTACCAGAACGTTCCGGCCGAACCGGTGTTCATCAAACAAGCCACGCTGGAGAAATGACATGAGCCAACTCGTCGAGCTGGAAACCAGCCTCGGAAACATCCGCATCGAACTCGACGCAGAACGTGCCCCCGAGTCGACGCGCAACTTTCTCGCCTACCTGGACGGCGGACACTACAACGGTACGGTGTTCCACCGGGTCATCAAGGGCTTCATGATTCAAGGCGGCGGGTTTGAGCCTGGCATGAAACAAAAGCCCACCAAGGAGCAGATCAAGAACGAGGCCAACAACGGTGTGAAGAACGACAAGTACACACTGGCCATGGCGCGTACCTCGGCGCCGCATTCGGCGACGGCGCAGTTCTTCATCAACACGACCGACAACGCATTCTTGAACTTCAAGTCGGAAAGCCCGCAGGGCTGGGGCTATGCAGTCTTTGCCAAAGTGGTTGCGGGCAACGACGTGGTCGATTCCATCGAAGGCACGAAGACGGCGCGCCGTGGCGGCCACGATGACGTGCCGGTGGAAGACGTTGTCATCCTGAGCGCCAAACGCGTCGCCTGAGCTGCGGGGCCGCCATCGAGCGTCTGCCCACGTTCAACGAATGGGTCGCGCCGGCGTCCTGGCAAAGTATCGAGTTCATCAGCGACCTGCACCTGGCACCCCAGGCGCCGCGCACCGTGCAAGCCTGGGAGCGCTATCTGCGAACCACCCGGGCCGGTGCTGTCGTCATTCTGGGCGACCTGTTCGAGGCCTGGGTGGGTGATGACAGCCGACACCTGCCGTTCGAAGCGCACTGCGTCGACGTGTTGTCGGCGGCGTCGCAATCAAGAACGCTCGCCTTCATGGTCGGGAACCGTGATTTCCTGGTCGGGTCCGCGATGCTCGATGCCTGCGCCATGCAAGGCCTGCCCGACCCGACCGTGCTGGTTGCCTTTGGGGCGCGCTACCTGCTGACGCACGGTGACGCGCTGTGCGTGGCGGACACCGAGTACCAGGCGTTTCGCGAACGCGTGCGAGACCCGTCATGGCAGCGTGACGTGCTTGCCAGGCCACTCGAACAGAGACAGGCCCTGGGCCAGCAATTGCGCGTGGGCAGCATCGAACGCCAGCTCGAGCGCGGCGGCGACGACCCGATCGATGTCGACCGCGGCACCGCCCTGGCGTGGCTGGAGCACGGCCGGTCCACCACGCTGATTCACGGCCACACCCACAGACCGGCAAGCCACGCGCTCGCACCGGGCCAGGTTCGTCACGTGTTGAGTGACTGGAGTTTCGACCATGGTCAGATCGGGCGCGCGGATTTTCTGCGCATTGATCACTCCGGCCTGAGCCGTCACGGGTTTCGCTGAGCATGGGCTGGTGGCAGACATGGAAGAGCGCAAGGCGCTCTCAGGTGCTTCAACGGCGCCCGATTCCCGATCCGCTGTGGCGCCTGACCCTGGCACGCTACGGCTTTCTCGGTCGGCTTGATGGCACCGACCGCGCTGAACTGCGCGAGCTCTCCACCTTGTTCCTGGCCGACAAGGAATTCCATGGCGCTGGCGGCCTGCACGTGAATGACGCCATGGCCGTGGCCATCGCCGCCCAGGCCTGCCTGCCCGTTCTTCGGCTTGGCCTGGAGTGGTACAGCGGCTTCAAGGGCATCGTGGTGCATGCCGATGCCGTGCTGGCACAACGCGAATTCATGGACGAAACGGGCGTCGTGCACGAGTACGAAGAAGAACTGTCGGGCGAAGCCATGGAAGGTGGCCCGGTGATGCTGTCGTGGCGCGACGTCGAAGACTCTGGAGAATCGGCAGACTGGGGCTACAACGTCGTGATCCACGAATTCGCACATGTGCTGGACATGCGCGACGGCGCTGCCGATGGCGTGCCGCCTTTGCCAGACAGGTCGGCGCGGCAGCATTGGCTGGCCATCGTGGAGGCCGAATATTCGGGCTTCTGCGCCGCCGTCGATGAGGGCAGCGACACGCTGCTCGACCCTTACGGGGCGGAATCAACCGGAGAATTTTTCGCCGTCGCCGCTGAAAGTTTCTTCACAACGCCGCGAGACATGCGCGCTGCGCATCCTGCCCTCTACGAACTGCTGGCGCACTTCTTTCAGCAGAACCCGGCCGGCGTGTTGAACGCCTGAGGACGGGCCTGCGCCCACGTGCAACTGGGCGCGCGGCGAGACCTCAGGCCGTTGCCGGTTCCGCCTTGGGTTTGTCGCTCTTCTTGTTCGGCGTGATGTCCAGAACCGGTTTGCCGTCCGCATCAACGTCGACCGTCAGGCGCCCGCCATCGACCAGTTGCCCGAACAGCAGTTCATCGGCCAGGGCGCGGCGAATCGTGTCCTGAATGAGGCGCTGCATCGGCCGCGCGCCCATCAGCGGGTCGAAACCGCGCTTGGCCAGGTCCTTGCGCAGGGCGTCGGTGAACGTGACTTCGACCTTCTTCTCATTCAGTTGGGTCTCGAGCTGCAGCAGGAACTTGTCGACCACACGAAGGATGATTTCTTCATTGAGGGCCCGGAAGCTCACGATGGCGTCGATCCGGTTGCGGAACTCGGGAGTGAACAGCCGCTTGATGTCGACCATTTCGTCACCCTGCTCGCGAGCCGTAGTGAAGCCGATGGTTGCCTTGTTCATCGTCTCGGCGCCCGCATTGGTCGTCATGATGATGATGATGTTGCGGAAATCGGCCTTGCGCCCGTTGTTGTCGGTCAGCGAACCGTGGTCCATGACCTGCAGCAGCACATTGAATACGTCCGGGTGCGCCTTTTCGATCTCGTCCATCAGCAGCACCGCGTGCGGCTTCTTCGTCACCGCCTCGGTGAGCAGCCCGCCCTGGTCGAAGCCCACATATCCGGGCGGCGCACCGATCAGGCGGCTCACCGCGTGGCGCTCCATGTATTCGCTCATGTCGAAGCGGATCAGGTCGATGCCCAGGATGTAGGCCAACTGACGCGCCACTTCCGTCTTGCCAACGCCGGTCGGGCCGCTGAACAGGAACGAGCCGATCGGCTTGTCCGGCCGGCCCAGGCCCGAACGGGCCATCTTGATCGCTGCGGCCAAGGCCTCGATCGCAGGTTCCTGGCCGAACACGACGCTGTTCAGGTCGCGATCCAGGCTCTTGAGCTTGGAGCGGTCGTCGTTGGAAACGCTGGCCGGCGGACTGCGCGCGATCTTGGCCACGATTTCTTCCACTTCAGCCCGCGTGATGGTCTTCTTCTGCTTGTTTTTCGGCAGGATCCGCTGTGCGGCCCCGGCTTCGTCGATCACGTCGATGGCCTTGTCCGGCAGGTGACGATCGTTGATGAACTTGGCGGACAGTTCGGCGGCCGCCTGCAATGCACCCAGCGCGTACTTCACGCTGTGATGGTCCTCAAAACGGGACTTGAGGCCCTTGAGGATTTCGATGGTCTGCTCGACCGAAGGCTCGACAACATCAACCTTCTGGAACCGTCGCGAAAGGGCCGCATCCTTCTCGAAAATGCCACGATACTCTGTGAACGTCGTCGCACCAATGCATTTCATCGCACCCGAGCTGAGCGCAGGCTTGAGCAGATTGCTGGCGTCGAGGGTGCCGCCCGAGGCAGCACCTGCGCCGATCAGGGTGTGAATCTCATCAATGAACAGCACCGCATTGGGCTGATCCTTGAGTTGCTTCAAGACACCCTTGAGACGCTGCTCGAAATCGCCCCGGTATTTGGTGACTGCGATCAGCGCGCCCATGTCGAGTGAGTAGACGATCGACTTGGCCAGCACGTCGGGAACTTCTTCCTGCGTGATGCGCCAGGCCAGGCCTTCGGCAATGGCGGTCTTGCCCACCCCCGCCTCGCCCACCAGCAAGGGGTTGTTCTTGCGCCGCCGGCACAGGATCTGGATCACGCGTTCCACTTCGTATTCCCGGCCGATCAGCGGGTCGATCTTGCCGTCGCGGGCGAGCTGATTCAGGTTCTGGGTGAACTGGTCGAGCGGCGAACCCTTGCCGTCACCCTCTTCCTTTTCGCCCTCGCCGGTCTGGTTCGCGTCGTTCGGCTTCGCTGGCTCGGGCGGCTCGCTCTTCTTGATGCCGTGCGCAATGAAATTGACCACGTCCAGGCGCGTCACACCCTGCTGGTGAAGGTAGTAGACCGCGTGCGAATCCTTCTCGCCAAAGATGGCGACCAGCACGTTGGCGCCCGTCACTTCCTTCTTGCCGCTGCCGGTGGACTGCACGTGCATGATGGCGCGCTGAATGACGCGCTGGAAGCCCAGCGTGGGCTGGGTGTCGACTTCGTCGGACCCGGCCACCGTGGGCGTGTTTTCCTTGATGAAACCGGCCAGGCTCTTGCGCAGGTCATCGATGTTGGCTGAACAGGCGCGCAGCACCTCGGCAGCGGACGGGTTGTCCAGCAACGCCATCAGCAGATGCTCGACGGTGATGAACTCGTGTCGCTGCTGGCGTGCCTCGACAAACGCCATGTGCAGACTGACTTCCAATTCTTGCGCGATCATGCGGCCTCCAGGATGCATTGCAACGGGTGGCCCCCACGCCTTGCGGCAGCCAGCACCAACTCAACTTTTGTCGTCGCCACGTCTTTCGTGTAGACGCCACACACGCCACGCCCTTCGTGATGAATCTTGAGCATGATCAGCGTGGACGATTCGAGGTCGCGCTGGAAGTACTCTTGAAGCACCATCACCACGAATTCCATCGGGGTGTAGTCATCGTTCAGAAGTACCACCTGGTACATGCGCGGCGGTTCGGTCCTTTGCGTACGACGTTCAGCAACAACCGCGCCTTGCCCGTCATCGGGCGTCACTTTCACCGGCGAGGGTGTAGGCGGGTCTGGTTTGTCGGTGGACATGCATTTCATTCTATCGACTTGCCACAACCCTGTTGTAGTCGGCCGCGCCCTGCTTTGGCGGACTATTCCACGCCTGAGGAAGCGGCACCCGCGCGCGCCAAGCCTACCAGCCGGTCGGGGCTGTATGCCGCGCCCGGCCCCGCTGCGCCCGCGCGGCTCGCTGGCGGGTCACCGCGGCGTTGAAGAGGTGAGGGGCGCCCTACGGCCCGTAACGGCATCAGCTCAAACCCGGCAGCCCAGATCCACTGCCGCTGGCGCGGTCACGTCGCTGCGGGTGGAAGCGGTGGCTCAACGCTGCGTGCGCGCCAAGCGCCGGGCCTGTTGACGATAGGGTTTCTCCGCCGCATGATGCAAATCAAGCTGCCGCTGCGCCCCCGGTCGACACCATGGCCGCGCCGCTCGCCCTGTTGCGGCCACCGGATTTGGCGATGTAGAGCTGCGCATCGGCCTCGCGCAGCAGCGCGTCGGCGCTACCCACCGCGTGGCCCGCCGCACTGCCGGGTTTGCTGCACACCCCCAGACTCACCGTCACCACCGGTGCGACTGCGGAGTCGCCATGCTCGATCTTCAGCGCTTGCACCGCGGCACCGAGTTGCTGCGCCACCACCATCGCACCGGGCAGGTCGGTGTCGGGCAGCAGGCAGACAAATTCTTCACCGCCGTAGCGCGCCACCAGATCGGCCGGCCGCCGCACGCTTGCCTTCAGGCACGCCGCCAGGCGGCGCAGGCAGTCATCTCCGGCCTGGTGGCCGTAGCGGTCGTTGAAGCGCTTGAAAAAATCGACATCCAGCAGCACGACGCTCAAAGCGGCGCCGCTGCGCACCGCGCGGCCCCATTCGGCGGCCAGCCGCTCATCGAAGTGGCGGCGGTTGTAGACGGCCGTGAGGCCGTCGATGTAGACCCACTGGCGCAGCAGGTCCGTCTGCGCCTTCAGCGTCAGGTGCGTGCGCACGCGGGCCCGTACGATCTTCGAGTTGATCGGCTTGGAGATGAAATCCACTGCGCCGAGCTCCAGGCCGAGCGTCTCGGCCGCTTCATCGTTCTGCGCAGTCACGAAGATGACCGGAATGTCGCGCGTGGCGGGGTCGGCCTTGAGCCTGCGGCACACTTCGTGGCCGTCCATGCCCGGCATCACCACGTCGAGGAGCACCAGATCGGGCTGTTGCGCAGCACACAGCACCAGCGCCTGCTGGCCACTGGTGGCCATGATCACCTGGTGGTCCGCAGCGAAAGCCTGGTAGAGCACCTGGATGTTGACGGCCTGGTCGTCCACCATCAACAGGCGCGGGCGGCGTACGGGCACGGCAGGCGCGCCGTCCGCCGAAACCAGGATGCCCGGCGCGATGGCCGAGGCGGCTGAGGGCGGCTCGGATGTCATGGTTCAAGCACCTCGATGAGATTTTCGCAATGACGCAGCGCGAGCTCGAAGTCTAGCGCTGCGATCACTTCATTCAGCGCTTGAAAGCGCGCATTCAATGCGCCGGCGACCGGCCCCTGCAGGCCCGCCATGGCGTCCACCGCGGCCATGTCGGACTGGCGCAGCAGTTCGGCAAGGTCGCGCAGGCCCTGCTGAAGGGTCCTGGGGTCGACGGCGCGGTCGGCCGTGTCGGCGTCAGCGCCCGCTTGCAGATCCTGCTGGAGGGCCTGCAACAGCGTCTGCAGACCGCTTGCGCTGGCCAGGATGGCGGCGCAAATGCTGGCGATCGCCTGGCCGACATCGGCCGACTCACGGTTGGCGACCAGGTGGCTTTCGCTGCGTGCTGCTTCGGTGGCCAGGTCAGCGGCACCGAGCGTCGCCGCCACGCCCTTCACCGTGTGCAGCAGGCGCGCGATGGCGGCCGTGTCGCCTTGGGCAGCGCAACCCTGCAATTGCGCTGGCGCGGCGGCGAGGTCGTCGAGGAATCGCCGCAGCATCTGCGCATACGTGTTGCGTTTGCCGCCCAGCCGGGCCAGCGCGGCGTCGATCTGCACGCCCGCTGCAGCGGCAGCGGCGTCAACCCCGGCGGGCAGCACCGCGCGCTCACGCGTCGGGACGCCGGCAGTCTGTGCAGCGCGGCCAGTGTGCCTGCAGAGCACGCTCACCAGATGGTCCAGGTCGAAGGGTTTGCCGATGTGGTCGTTCATGCCCGCGGCGAGGCACGCCTCGCGGTCGCTGGCCATCGCATTCGCCGTCATCGCCACGATCGGCAGGCGCTGCTGGCCGAGGTCCTGGCGGATGCGCACGGTCGCGCTGAAGCCGTCCATCACCGGCATCTGCAGGTCCATCAGCACCGCGTCGAAGGGCGGATCGGCGGCAGCCACCGCCGCCAGCGCCTGCGCGCCATCGTTGGCGATCTGCACCAGCGCGCCTTCGTCTTCCAGCAGCTCGCGTGCCACCTGCTTGTTGTTCAGGTTGTCTTCGGCCACCAGCAAGCGCATGCCGGCCAACCGCTGGGGACTGGCCACGCCGCTGGTGTTGACCTGCGACGGGTGAACCTGGTTGCGGCCGGCGCGGGCGTCGACGAGGGCATCGAACAACATCGACGCTGTCACGGGCTTGCCCAGGAAACCGTCGAACAGCGCCGTCTCGGCGGCGCTGCGCTGTGCCAGCATTTCACGACCATGGGCGGTGACCATCAAGACCACAGGCGCCGCGCCAGGCAGCTGCATTTCGCGGATGCGCAGGCTGGTCTGCCAGCCGTCCAGGCCGGGCATCTGCCAGTCGATGAACACCGCATGGCAACTGATGCCAGCGCTGGCCCAGGCCTGCAGCAGCGCCAGGGCCTGCCCGCCACTTTCGGCCACCTCGACCTGCCAGCCGAGTGACTCAGCCATGCGCTTGAGGACTTCGCGCGCGACTGGGTTGTCGTCGACCAGGAGCGCGCGCAGCGAGGCTGCGTTGCTGCTTGTGCCGGTGATCGCCGCAGTGCCGGCAGGCCGCGGCGCTGTCGCCTCGGCCAACCCACGCTCAGGCGGCGATTCAATCGCCAGCGGCGCCGCTGCGTCAACCGGCAGCGTGATGCAGAAGTGAAAGCGGCTGCCCTGGCCGAGCGCGCTGTCGAGCTTGAGTTCGCCGCCCATCAGCGCCACCAATCGCTGGCTGATCGCCACGCCCAGACCGGTGCCGCCGAAGCGCCGCGTGGTGCTGGCCTCGGCCTGCGTGAAACCGCTGAAGATGCGGGCCTGGTTCTCCGGCGCGATGCCGATGCCGCTGTCGCGAATCGCCATCTCCACGGTCACGCCGGCAGCGCCGCGCGCCAGCACCTTCATCGACAGCACGACCTCACCCCGTTCGGTGAACTTGATGGCGTTGCCGCCCAGGTTGATCAGCACCTGCTGCAGCCGCATGGCGTCGCCCACCAGCTGGCGCGGCAACTCGGGATCGATGTCGAACAGCACCTCCAGCGGCTTCGGCCCGACGCTGGCCGAGAGGATCACCGACAGGTCACGCAGCAGCTGGTCCACCCGGAACGGCTGCGGGTCGAGCGTCATCTTGCCCGCCTCGACCTTGGAAAAATCGAGGATGTCGTTGAGCAGGCCGAGCAGCGAACGCGCTGCGCCCTCGGTCTTGCCGGCGTAGTCGAGCTGCCTGGGCGTGAGCGCCGTCTTTTGCAGCAGCGCCAGCATGCCGAGGATGGCGTTCATCGGCGTGCGGATCTCGTGGCTCATGTTGGCCAGGAACTGGCCCTTCGCGACGTTGGCCTGCTCGGCCTGCGCGGTGCGGTCCTGC
>JANNKS010000751.1:0-2106 GCA_031396425.1 Rhizobacter sp.
TACCCGCCGAGCCGAGCGCATGCAACATCTGATCGGCATTCAGCCGCAGCAGACTGCCCACCGCCGCTGCTGCCGCCAACGTGCCGACAGTGCCGGTGGTGTGGAACACCTTGTAGTGCGAGCGGCCGAGGAATTCGCCGATGCGGATGCCGACTTCGTAACCGACGACGGACGCCACCAGCAACTCTGCGCCAGACCGCCGCAACGCCTGCGCCACCGCCAGCGCGGGCGGAAACACCACCGCTGCCGGGTGAAACACCGAGCCGTTGTGCACGTCGTCCTGCTCGGCGAAATGCGATGCCGCGGCGTTGATCGTCGCGGCGATCAGCGGGCTGCTGCGCCGCCGATGGATCAGCACTTCCGACGGCCCGTCGGTCGGCCCCTGGCTGGCCATGAAACGCGCCAGCGCTTCCACTGGCCGCGCGCCCTTGCCGGCCAGCGTGGAGCCGGCCCAGTCGAGGAACAGGTCTTCGGTGCGGCGCAACACCGCAGCCGGCACGTCGACGAAACGCAGGCCGGCGGCGAAATCGGCGAGCTGCCGCTCAGGGTGGTTGGTCTTCATGCGGGGTCTCGTTGATGGATCGAAGCGGGTTCAAATGGCGCCGGACGCGCGCAGCGCGGCGATGCTGTCGGCGCCGTAGCCGAGTTCGGCGAGCAAGGCGTCGGTGTGTTCGCCCAGCGCGGGCACCGGGTCCATGCGGGCGTCGAAACTGTCGGGCAGGCCGGGCGGCTTCAGTGCGGCAATCGGCCCGGCGGGTGAGCCGACCTGAACCCAACGCTCGCGCGCCCGCAACTGCGGATGCACCCACAGGTCGTGCATCGAGTTGACATTGGCATTCGCGATCTGCGCTGCCTCCAGGCGCGCCACCAGTTGTTCGGCGCTGAGTTCGGCGAAGCCGGCATGGATGATCGCGCGCAGTTCTTCGCGTGCCGCGACGCGCTTTGCGTTCGATGCAAAACGCGCATCGCCGCCAAGCGCCGGCTGCTCGAGCACCTGGGTGCAGAAGACCTGCCATTCGCGTTCGTTCTGCAGGCCCAGCATGACCGTCTTGCCGTCGCCGGTGGGGAACGGCCCGTACGGGTAGATGGTGGCGTGCGCCGCCCCTGCGCGCGGCGGCGGTTCGGCGCCGTCGTAGGCGTAGTAGAGCGGGAAGCTCATCCACTCGGCCATCGCTTCGAGCATCGACACGTCGATGCGGCAGCCTTCGCCGGTGCGGCCGCGCTGCAGCAGTGCCGCGAGGATGCTGCTGTAGGCCACTGTGCCGGCAGCGATGTCGGCAATCGAACAGCCCGCCTTTGCAGGTGCGTCGGGCGAGCCGCTCACCGACAGGAAACCGGCCTCGCTTTGAATCAGCAGGTCGTAGGCCTTCTTGTCGCGGTACGGGCCCGGACGCTGCGGGTCGTCGCCATAACCCGAGATGTCGCACACGATCAGGCGCGGAAACGTCGCGTGCAAGGCGTCGAACGCCAGGCCCAGCCGCGCCGCAGCACCAGGCGCCAGGTTCTGCACCAGCACATCGGCATTCGCGAGCAGCTTGTGCAGCAACTCCAGTGCCTGTGGGTGTTTCAGATCCAGGCTCAGGCTTTCCTTGCTGCGATTGGTCCAGACAAAATGCGACGACAGGCCTTTCACCCGCGTGTCGTAGGCGCGCGCAAAGTCACCGACGCCGGGCCGTTCGATCTTGATCACGCGCGCCCCCAGGTCGGCGAGCTGGCGCGTGCAGAACGGTGCGGCGATGGCGTGTTCCAGAGTCACGACGGTGATGCCGGCGAGCGGGCGCAGGGAGCTCATGTCAGTTTGTCCTTGGCGCTTGATGCTGGGCGTTCGTGCTGCTCATATGCTTTGGCTTCTTGCTGGCTTTGGTGGCGAGTGGTGGTCTGTGCGCTTCAAAGTCGGAGCGGCAAAGGCGCGTTCGGACAGGCCGCAGCGCTTCGCTGGAGCGGTCTGCGCTTCGCTCCGACTCCCCTGCGCTGCTCGGTCTCGCGGCCCCGCCGCCGAACTCACTTCGCTCGCTTTGCTCGCTGCGTTCAAACAGCCGCGGCGAGTCAGTTGTTGATCCGCGCTGCGCGCGGGGGCCGCAAGCCCTGCGCTGCTCGGCGCTCCAG
>JANNKS010000015.1:0-5348 GCA_031396425.1 Rhizobacter sp.
CCGGTTGCAGCAGGGCGGTGGTGGTGCCCCCGGGCGGAGGCCCCATTCGCGATGTCATGGCTCTTCGCGCGCCTGGATCGTGTTGACGCAGCGGGCCGTTGTGGGTCTGGGTGGCGCCCCGCGAGCGTGGGCCGGAGAACGGGGGCGCCGCCACCGCCCTGGCGCGCAGTCGCTGGGGAGCTGAGCCTGCACGGACAGACGGGTTCCGCTGGCAGCCCCAGGCCACCTGCCCTCGCGCGGACCCTGGCATGCGCGGAGCGCCGGACACCCGCTTTTGGCCGGACTCAGACAGACACCGTCGACAGCCGAAGATCCGTTGATCGCCGCGTTGCCGACGCTCCGGCGTCGATGACGCGCGTGTTGGTCGAGCTCTCGCGCCGCGATTTCGTGCACCCAGCCGTCGCTCGCGCGCACCTCGGTGCGGCCGCCGTCCAGCGCCGCGCCCGGCCCGCAGGCGGCGCGCGCCGGCTCAAGTCTGGCGGGGGAGCGGCCCGCCAGCGACCAACGCAGCGCGCCGGCAAGCCGCCCGAAGTAGGCCACCGTCAGGCGGCCCACGAAGCCGGTGGCGCCGCAGAGGGGCTTCGTTACCGAGCGCGCAGGGAAATCAAGCGTCTGCCCGGCGCCATCGGGTTCGCCTGCGCCGGGCGCCAAGGGGGCTCTGTGCCGGCTTCGAGCGAGTGGGCAGCGAGTCTTCCCGCTACTGGCGACGTCGGCCCGAGCGCTGAACGCACCGCTTCGATCGGCCGTTCGAACCGCCCCCCCCGGAAGCTGTCGCTCAGGTCGCTCTCAGCGCAGGCCCGCGGGGAACTACCATCTGGTCAAAGCGAGGCGCGGCGCCGAGACTGGGCGTGGCCCGATCCTTGCGCCCGAGAGCGGCCAACGACGCGTATGACAATCCCCGCCATGTCCTCACTACCCCAAGCCGTGCCTGCGCATGCCTGCGGCGTGCACGCCGGCCGGCTGAATCTGGCCGACTATGCACGCAACTTCGCCGACGCACACCCGCCGCTGACGGCCGCGCAGGCGTTGATCGAGGCCGAACGCTGCTACTACTGTTTTGACGCGCCTTGCATCAGCGCCTGCCCCACCGGCATCGACATCCCCAGCTTCATCGCCCGCATCGCACAAGGCAACACCCGCGGTGCGGCCAAGGCCATCCTGCAGGCCAACCCGCTGGGTGGCATGTGTGCGCGCGTGTGCCCCACCGAAGTGCTGTGTGAACAGGCCTGCGTGCGCAACACGAACGAAGACAAGCCGGTGGAGATTGGCGCACTGCAGCGGGTGGCCACCGACGCCTATTTCGCCCATCCGGGCGCACCGTTGTTCAGCCGCGCTGCGCCCAGCGGCAAGAGAGTGGCGGTCGTGGGTGCGGGCCCGGCGGGTCTGGCTTGTGCGCATGGCCTGGCCCGGCACGGCCACACTGTCGTGATGTTTGAAGCGCGCGCCAAGCCCGGGGGTCTGAACGAGTACGGCATAGCGGCCTACAAGACCACCGATGGGTTTGCGCAGCGAGAAGTGCAGTGGCTGCTGTCGGTGGGCGGTATCGAGCTGCGCTGCGGCCAGCGCCTCGGGCGCGATGTCACGCTCGACGGCTTGCGTGCGGACTTCGATGCGGTGTTCCTGGGCCTGGGTTTGGGCGGTGTCAACGCGTTGGGGGTGCCAGAGCCTGAAAGCGCCATTGGCCTGCGTGCGGCGGTGGACTTCATCGCCGACTTGCGCCAATCCACCGACCTGTCGCAATTGCCCGTGGGCCGCCACGTGGTGGTCATTGGCGGCGGCATGACGGCGGTCGACGCCGCGGTGCAAGCCAAGCTGCTCGGCGCCGAAACATCGACCATCGCCTACCGTCGCGGCGCGGCCGGCATGCCGGCCTCGAAACACGAACAAGACTGGGCACAACAGCAGGGCGTGACGATCCGCCACTGGGCTGCGCCGGTCGCCGTGCTGGCCGAGGGCGGCGCGGTCAGCGGCGTCAGGTTCGCCCATACGGCGCTGCACGCTGGGCGGCTGACCCTGACCGAGGATCACTTCACCTTGCAGGCCGACATGGTGCTGCGCGCGATTGGCCAAAGCTATTCAGACTGCGGCACTGGGCTGGCGCTGAAAGACGGCCGCATCCAGACCGACGCCCACGGGCAAACCAGCCTCACCCGTGTGTGGGCCGGCGGCGACTGCCGCCACGGGGGCCGCGACCTGACCGTGGAGGCCGTCGAACACGGCAAGGTGGCGGCACTCGCCATGCACCGCGCCGTGACGGCCGGCTGAAGGAGACCACAGCACATGGCCGACCTGCACACCTGTTTCGCCGGCATCCACAGCCCCAACCCCTTCTGGCTGGCCAGCGCGCCACCCACCGACAAGGCCTACAACGTCAACCGCGCTTTCGAAGCCGGCTGGGGCGGAGTGGTGTGGAAGACGCTGGGTGAAGACGGGCCGCCTGTCGTCAATGTCAGCGGCCCGCGTTATGGGGCCATGCACTCGGCCGACCGGCGTGTCATCGGCTTCAACAACATCGAACTCATCACCGACCGGCCGCTGCGCACCAACCTGGATGAAATCCGCCAGGTCAAACGCGAGTGGCCCGACCGCGCGATGGTGGTCTCGCTGATGGTGCCTTGCACCGAGGCAGCCTGGAAGAGCATCCTCCCGATGGCCGAAGACACCGGCGCGGACGGCGTCGAGCTGAACTTCGGCTGCCCGCACGGCATGAGCGAGCGTGGCATGGGCTCGGCCGTGGGCCAGGTGCCAGAATACATCCAGATGGTGGCGGCCTGGTGCAAGCAGTACACCAGGCTGCCGGTGATCGTGAAGCTCACGCCCAACATCACCGACATCCGCCACCCCGCACGCGCCGCCAAGGCCGGGGGTGCCGATGCAGTGAGCCTGATCAACACACTCAACTCCATCATGGGTGTGGACCTGGAGCGCATGGTGATGAGCCCCGCCACCGGCGGCCAGGGTTCTCACGGCGGATACTGCGGCCCGGCAGTGAAACCGATTGCGCTGAGCATGGTGAGCGAGATCGCGCGCGACCCGGCCACACGCGGCCTGCCCATTTCCGGCATCGGCGGCATCAACACCTGGCGCGACGCGGCCGAGTACATCGCCCTCGGTTGCGGCAACGTCCAGGTGTGCACCGCGGCGATGGTCTACGGCTTCAAGATCGTGCAAGACATGATCGACGGCTTGTCGGCCTTCATGGACGAACAGGGGCACGGCAGCATCGGCAGCTTCCAGGGCAAGGCGATCGCCAGCGTCACCGACTGGCAGCACCTCAACCTGAACCACACCGAAAAGGCCGTCATCAACCAAGACCTGTGCATCCAGTGCGGCCGCTGCCACGTGGTGTGTGAAGACACCTCGCACCAGGCCATCACGGCCAGGCTGGGCGGCCAGCGCCACTTCGAAGTCAAGGAAGACGAGTGCGTGGGCTGCAACCTGTGCACCAGCGTGTGCCCGGTGCCGCAGTGCATCACCATGCGTGCGCTGGCGCCGGGGGAGCTGGACAAGCGCACCGGGCAGCGGGTGGACGGCACACCGCGCCCCTGGACCGCGCACCCCAACAACCCCATGCGCCGGACAGCTTGACGGGCCCGGGCACGGGCCGTGCTTTGAAGAAGGAGAACGTTTCATGTCGACCCCAGCCCTTCTCATCCGTGGCGGCACGGTGGTCAACGCCGACCGCGAATTCAAGGCCGATGTGCTGTGTGTCGGCGGCAAAGTCGCCGCCCTCGGCGCTGCGGCAGCCACCCAGGCCCCGGCCGGCGCCCAGACCCTCGATGCATCGGGCCAGTACGTGATGCCCGGTGGCATCGACCCTCACACCCACATGCAGCTGCCCTTCATGGGCACCGTCGCCGCCGACGACTTTTTCAGCGGCACGGCGGCGGGTTTGTCGGGTGGCACCACCAGCATCATCGACTTCGTGATCCCCGACCCGCAGCAACGTCTGCTCGACGCTTTCCACATGTGGCGCGGCTGGGCCGAAAAAAGCGCGGCCGACTACGGCTTTCACGTCGCCGTCACCTGGTGGGGCGAACCCGTGCACGCCGACATGGGCACGCTCGTCAAGGACCACGGCGTGAACAGCTTCAAGCACTTCATGGCCTACAAGAATGCCATCATGTGCGACGACGAAACGCTGGTGAACAGCTTCCGCCGCGCACTCGAGCTGGGCGCGATGCCGACGGTGCACGCCGAAAACGGCGAACTCGTCTACCTCTTGCAGCAAGAGGTGGTGAAGATGGGCATCACCGGCCCCGAGGGCCACCCCTTGAGCCGCCCCCCGATGGTGGAAGGTGAGGCCGCCAACCGCGCGATTGCCATTGCCGACGTGCTGGGCGTGCCGATCTACATCGTGCACGTCAGCTGCATCGAATCGGCCGAAGCGATTGCCCGGGCCCGTGCCCGCGGCCAGCGCGTCTACGGTGAAGTCCTCGCGGGGCACCTGGTCATCGATGACAGCGTCTACCGCCATCCTGACTTCGCCACCGCGGCAGCCTACGTCATGAGCCCGCCGTTCCGCCCCAAGCAGCACCAGGAAATGCTCTGGCGCGGCCTGCAGAGCGGCCAGCTGCACACCACCGCCACCGACCACTGCGTGTTCTGCGCGCCGCAGAAAGCGGCCGGGCTTGAGAACTTCACCAAGATCCCCAACGGCTGCGGCGGCATCGAAGACCGCCTGGGCGTGATCTGGGACGCCGGGGTCAACAGCGGGCGGCTCACGCCGAGCGAGTTTGTCGCCATCACCTCGGCCAACTGCGCCAAGGTATTCAACATCTACCCGCAAAAGGGCTGCGTGGTAGAAGGCGCCGACGCCGACCTGGTGCTGTGGGACCCGGCCGCCACCAGGACGATCTCGGTCAAGACGCAGAAGTCCAAGGGCGACTTCAACATCTTCGAGGGCCGCAAGATCCGGGGCCTGGCCTCGCACACGGTGAGCCGCGGCGCGCTGGTGTGGACCGGAGGCGACTTGCGCGCAACCGCCGGCGCGGGCCGCTACGTCAAGCGTCCGGCCTACGGTGCCCACTTCGACGCCGTGGCCAAACGCACGGCCGACCTCGCAACCACGGGAGTGACACGATGAACACCACCACACTGAGCCAGCCGCAAGCGCACGTGCAGGGGCTGCGCATCAACGGCCAACGCCTGTGGTCCTCGCTGATGGAGCTGGCGCAGATCGGCGCCACGCCCAAGGGCGGTGTCTGCCGCTTGACGCTGACCGATCTGGACAAGCAAGGCCGCGATCTGGTCACGCGCTGGGCACGCGAGGCCGGCATGACCGTCACCATCGACAAGATCGGCAACGGCTTCATGCGCCGCGCCGGCCGCAACAACAGCCTGCCGCC
>JANNKS010000018.1:0-11970 GCA_031396425.1 Rhizobacter sp.
GGCGTGGTCTTCGTCGGCGCGTCGATCGGGGTGGCCAAGAACAACCACATCCAGGTCGATCTGCTCTACCGCTACCTGCCCGCGCCGCTGTGCCGGGCGCTGGCGGTGGCGGTGGATGTGGCGCGCATCGCCTTCCTCGGCGCGATGAGCTTCTACACGGTGCAGATGATGCAGAAGATGGGCAGCTACCAGATGACCATCGTGGACTTGCCGATGAACATCGTTTACAGCGTGGTGCTGTTCGGCTTTGTGGCGATGACGCTGCGCTCGGTCTGGGTCGCGAAGGTGCACTGGCAGCGCGGCTACTCGGTGCTGGAACGCCCCGAATCGACGATGCTCGACCGCTAGCGCGAACCGCCACGCCTCATGCTCAAGATCATCTTCCTGTTCCTGATGGCCAGCGGGCTGCCGGTCGCGATCGCGATGGCCGGCTCGTCGCTGATCTACATCCTGGTCAGCGGCAACCTGCCGCCGTTTGCGGTGGTGCACCGCATGATCGGCGGCATCGACAGCTTCCCCCTGCTCGCGGTGCCGTTCTTCATCCTCGCCGGCAACCTGATGAACAACGCCGGCATCACGAACCGCATCTACAACTTCGCGCTCGCGCTGGTGGGCTGGATGAAGGGTGGCCTGGGCCACGTCAACGTGGTCGGCTCGGTGATCTTCGCCGGCATGAGCGGCACCGCAATCGCCGACGCGGCGGGCCTGGGCACCGTGGAAATCAAGGCCATGAAGGACCATGGCTACTCAAGCGAATTTGCGGTTGGCGTCACGGCCGCTTCGGCCACGCTCGGCCCGATCATCCCGCCCAGCCTGCCGTTCGTGATCTACGCGATGATGGCCAATGTGTCGGTGGGGGCGCTGTTCCTCGCCGGCATTCTTCCGGGTGTGCTGATGGCGCTGCTGATGATGATCACGGTGGCCTACTTCGCGCACAAGAACAACTGGGGCGCAGACGTCAAGTTCTCCGCCAGCCGGCTCGGCCGCGCGCTGATCGAGCTGGCGATCGTGATCGCCTGGCCGCTGGCCACCTGGGCACTGGTCAACCAGGCCGGCTGGTCGGTGCAGGCGGTGGTGTTCGGCGCCATCGTGTCGCTGTTCGGGCTCGACCGGCTGTTCCGCTTCCAGGCCGTACTGCCGATCATGACGCCGGTGCTGCTGATCGGTGGCATGACAACGGGCCTGTTCACGCCCACCGAAGGCGCGATTGCCGCAAGCGCCTGGGCGCTCGTGCTCGGCCTGGCCTGGTACCGCACGATGAGCCTGAAGATGTTCGTCAAGGTCAGCCTCGACACGGTGGAGACCACCGCGACGGTGATGTTCATCGTTGCCGCCGCGTCGATCTTCGGCTGGATGCTCACCGCCACCGGCGTCACTGCGGCGATCGCCGAATGGGTGCTCGCCGTCACGAAGGAGCCGTGGCTGTTCCTGCTGATGGCCAACCTGCTGATGCTGTTCGTGGGGTGTTTCCTTGAGCCCACTGCGGCGATCACGATCCTGGTGCCGATCCTGCTGCCGATCGCTCGCCAGCTCGGCGTCGACCCGGTTCACTTCGGCCTGGTGATGGTGCTCAATCTGATGATCGGTCTGTTGCACCCGCCCATGGGCATGGTGCTGTTCGTGCTGGCGCGGGTCGCGAAGCTCAGTGTCGAGCGCACGACGATGGCGATCCTGCCATGGCTGGTGCCGCTGCTGGTGAGCCTGGTGATACTGACCTACATCCCGTCGATCTCGCTGTGGCTGCCGCGTGTGATGGGGTTCGCGACGTAGCGCGGCCCGGCGCCGGATCGGTTCAGCGTGTGCGGCCAGCGCGGCGCTGCTGCGGGTGGCCTCGGCCTGGCGTCAGGCCGCCTTCTTCAGCTGCACCTGGCCGTTCTCTTCGCCCATCGTTTTCGCGAGCAGCTTGACCAGCGCGTAGACGGTGGCGATGTGCGGCGTGGGCGTCCCGGTCAGGCGGCCGAGTTCGACCACCGAACCCACCAGCGCATCGATTTCAGGCGCGCGGCCGGCTTCGATGTCCTGCAGCATCGAGGTCTTGTGCTTGCCCACCTTCTCGGCGCCGGCAATGCGCTTGTCGATCGTGACCCGGAACGTGACACCGAGCTTGTTCGCCACCGCCTGCGCTTCCGCCATCATGTTGGCGGCGAGTTCGCGTGTCAGCGGGTACTGGCAGATGTCGACCAGCGTCGAATGGGCCAGGCTGCTGATCGGGTTGAAGGTCAGGTTGCCCCACAGCTTGAGCCAGATCTCGGCGCGGATGTTGTCGAGTACCGGTGCCTTGAAACCGGCCTTGGTGAAACACTGTGAGACGCGGTTGACACGTTCGCTGCTCGATCCGTCGAGTTCGCCGAGCGGGAAACGGTCGCCTTCGATGTGCCTGACCACGCCTGGCGCGATCAGCTCCGAGGCCGGATACACCACGCAGCCCAGCACCTGGCTGGCGGGAATCCGGGCGCTGAGTGCACCGCTCGGGTCGACGCTTTTCACCTGGGTGCCGGCAAGTGCGCCGCCGTGCTCGTGGAAATACCAGAACGGGATGCCGTTTTGCATCGTCACGATGGTGGTGTGCGGCACCAGCAGCTTGCGCAGATCGTCGGCGATCGCCTCCACCTGGTGGGCCTTCATTGCCAGGATCACCACGTCCTGCAAGCCGGCGGCTGCGTAGTCGTTGGTCGCCTTGACGTTGCGCGCGACCTGTTCAGTGCCGTCGTGCAGGATCAGTTTCATGCCGTTCTTGCGGATCGCGTCGAGATTCGCGCCGCGCACGATGAAGGTGACGTCTTCGCCGGAAAGCGCGAGTTTCACGCCGACATAGCCGCCGATCGCACCGGCACCGATGATTGCAATTTTCATGAGCGTTCGAGCCAAGTTGAGAATTCTGTGGGGGCGTGCCGATCAGGCTTCGCCGCCATGGGCCGATTCTGCGCGCCGCCGGTGCGGCGCCGAAACCCTGAGGCTGGCAACCGACGAATCCTGGCGCACTATTGCCGGCACCGTGCCGTTGTCGCAAGCACGAACCGGTCCACCCGGGGCGTTGCCGGGCGTCGACAAAGGGTTTGTCTAGAATTGACGCTCGTGGCGCCGGCCCCTATTGTGCGCACAAGTGGTCAGGCCACTTGACCGTTGGCGCGCGGCAGGCGCGACGACACTTGCGGCGGGGACACGACACCGACCCCGCCTGTGGCGAATTTTCAGCTTCGGAACCCCTTTCGATGACACAACGTTTGGCCGGCAAGACCGCACTCGTGACTGCCGCCGGAGCAGGCATCGGCCGTGCCACCGCCGAGGCGTTCGCTCGCGAGGGCGCGCGCGTGGTCGCGACCGACATCGATGCCGCGGCGCTCGCTGAGCTGGGCGCCATTGCCGGCATCACGGCGCGGCGCCTGGACGTCACCGACGGCGCGGCCATCAGTGCTCTGGCTGCCGAGCTGGGTGCCGTTCAGGTGCTGTTCAACGGCGCGGGTTTCGTGCACGCGGGCAGCATCCTCGATTGCGACGAGGCCGCCTGGGACTTCTCGTTCAACCTGAATGTGCGCTCGATGTTCCGCCTGACCCGCGCGTTGCTGCCGGCGATGCTGGCGCATCACGAGCAGGGGCGCGGCGGTGCATCGATCATCAACGTGGCGTCAGCAGCGTCGAGCATCAAGGGCGTGCCGAACCGTTTTGTCTACGCCACCACCAAGGCGGCGGTGATCGGCATGACGAAGGCGCTCGCGGCCGATTTCATCACGCGCGGCATCCGCTGCAATGCGATCTGCCCGGGCACGGTCGAGTCACCATCGTTGCGCCAGCGCATCGAGGCGCAGGCGGGCGCCAGCGGCCAGACGGTCGCGCAGGTGGAGGCGGCGTTTGTCGCCCGCCAGCCCATGGGCCGGCTGGGCACGACGCGCGAAATCGCCATGCTCGCGGTCTACCTGGCGTCCGACGAATCGGCCTTCACGACCGGCACCGCCCAATTGATCGACGGCGGCTGGGCGAACTGAGGTCCACGACGGCGCGCCACGGTCGCGCCTTTTTTCCACTTCCCCGTTTCCATTCCCCAACAGAGGACCCCCTTTCATGAAGCTGATGCGCTATGGCCCCAAAGGCGCCGAAAAGCCAGCACTGGTCGACGCCCAGGGCAAGGTACGCGATCTCTCCGGCGTGCTGCCCGACATCGAATGCGAAACACTGTCGCCGCGCAGCCTGCAGCGCCTGCGCGAGATCGATGTCGCGAGCCTGCCGGTGGTGAACAAGCCGGGCCGCTTTGCCCCGCCCTGGAAGGGCTGCGGCAAATTCGTCGCGGTGGGCCTGAACTATTCAGACCATGCGGCCGAAACCGGCAACCCGATTCCGAAGGAACCGATTCTGTTCATGAAGACGACGAGCTGCATCGTCGGCTGCAACGATGCCATCGTGTTGCCCAAGGGCTCGGTGAAGACGGATTGGGAAGTCGAACTCGGCATCGTGATCGGCTCCAGGGCGCGCTACGTTTCGAAGTCCGACGCCCTCAAGCACGTGGCGGGTTACTGCGTCGTGAACGACATTTCGGAGCGTGAGTACCAGATCGAACGCGGCGGCCAGTGGGACAAGGGCAAGGGCTGCGACACCTTCGGGCCCATCGGCCCTTGGCTGGTCACCGCCGACGAGGTGCTCAACCCGGAAGACCTGACGATGTGGCTGGAAGTAAACGGCAAGCGCCACCAGAACGGCAGCACCCGCACCATGATCTTCGGCGCGGCGCATCTGGTGAGCTACATCAGCGAATTCATGACGCTCAACCCCGGCGACCTGATCACCACCGGCACGCCGCCGGGTGTGGGCCTGGGCATGAAGCCGCCGCTGTACCTGAAGGCCGGCGATACGATGAAGCTGGCAATCCAGGGTCTGGGCGAGCAGCAGCAGACGGTGCATGCCTGGGACCCGGCGCTGATTGACAACTGAGCGCCCCTGACCGTCAACTGAGCGCCTACCGAGCCGCACGCTGGCGCGACCTGAACCACCGGAGCACCGCATGCCAGAACCGTTGGCCGCCGTCATTCGCATCCACCCGGCGGATGACGTTGTCATTGCGCGCCATCAACTGCTGGGCGGCACCCGGCTCGCGCACGAGGGTGTCACGGTCAGCGGCCTGGTGCCGCCAGGCCACAAGGTGGCGGTGCGCGCCATCGCGGCGGGCGAGCCGGTGCGGCGCTACAACCAGATCATCGGCACCGCCAAGGTGGCGATCCAGCCCGGCCAGCATGTGCACACCCACAATCTGGAGTTCAGCCACTTCGCACGCGACTATGCGGTCGGGCAGGGCGCGCAGTCGACGGCGTATGTCGATGCGCCGGCCACATTCCAGGGCATCCGCCGCGCCGACGGGCGCATCGCGACGCGCAACTACGTGGGCGTGCTGACGTCGGTGAACTGTTCGGCCACAGTCGCGCGCGCAATTGCGGATCATTTCCGGCGCGACATTCACCCCGAAGTGCTCGCTGCCTTTCCGAACGTCGATGGCGTCGTGGCCCTCACCCACGGCGGTGGCTGCGCGACCGCGAGCGATGGCGAGCCGCTGCAGCTATTGCGCCGCACGCTCGGCGGCTATGCCCGGCACCCGAACTTCGCCGCCATCCTCGTCGTCGGCCTGGGTTGTGAAACGAACCAGATCGCTGGCCTGATGGAACAGGAAGGCCTGCGCGCCGGGACCGCGTTGCACACTTTCAACATCCAGGAAACCGGCGGCACGCGGAAGACGGTGGCGCATGGTGTCGAGCTGATCACCTGGCTGCTCGAAGAAGCGAACAAGGTGGAGCGCGAGCCGGTCAGCGCCAGCCACATCACGGTGGGTCTGCAGTGCGGCGGCTCGGACGGTTATTCGGGCATCAGCGCGAACCCGGCCCTCGGCGCGGCGGTGGACCGCCTGGTGCGCCACGGCGGCACCGCCATCCTGTCGGAAACGCCCGAGATCTACGGCGGTGAACACCTGCTGACGCGCCGCGCGGTGTCTTCCGGCGTAGCCGACAAACTGCTGGCGCGCATCCGCTGGTGGGAGCAGCATTGCGAGCGCATGGACGCCGAGATGGACAACAACCCCTCTAGCGGCAACAAGGCGGGTGGCCTGACGACGATTCTTGAAAAGTCGCTCGGCGCAATCGCCAAGAGCGGCACGACCAACCTGGTCGACGTTTACGAATACGCCGACCCGGTCACCGCCAAGGGCCTGGTGTTCATGGACACGCCAGGCTACGACCCGGTGTCGGCCACCGGCCAGGTGGCGGGCGGCGCGAACCTGATCTGTTTCACGACCGGGCGCGGCTCGGCCTACGGCTGCGCACCGTCGCCGTCACTCAAGCTCAGCACCAACACCGAACTCTGGCGCAAGCAGGAAGACGACATCGACATCAATTGCGGCGAGGTGATCGACGGCACCGCGAGCATTGATGACATGGGCGAGCGCATTTTCCGCCTGATGCTGCAGACGGCTTCGGGCACGCGCACGAAGAGCGAGGTGCATGGCTATGGGCAGAATGAGTTTGTGCCTTGGCAGCTTGGCGCGACGATGTAGGTAGCCGACGCCTGTCACGGCACGGCTGCAGCGCCGAACCCTTCGAGTGCCCGCGTGTGGGTTCAAATCCGCTTGAGAGTCCGCGCCGGGATTCCGGCCCGGCGGCCGGGTAACTTTCTTCTGTCTTGCCAGAAGAAAGTCACCAAAGAAGAGGCGCTGAAAACACATCTGGGCAAACTTCTGCATAGAGGGTTCGGTTGGTGAAGAGCCGTTCGGTTTGAAGCGCGCGTGCGCCAAAACACTCTGTGAAGACAGAACCAACACAGAACGGTTGAGCTTTGGTCCACGCAGAATCAACGACCGAACCCTGCAGCCAAGCGCTCCGCTCAGATGTGTTTAGGTTCAAAAGAAAGTGACTCGGCAGGCCGGGCCGAGACCCGGCGCGGGCTCACAGGGTGGGTTGCCGATCCGATAGCAATCAGGTCGACAAAGGGGACGCGCAAACCCAGCCGCGCTTAAGGCGACCGAATGCGCTCAGCCCCCACCAATCCGGGCCACCAAAGCCCGAGTTAACTCCACCGTACTGGCCTTGCCCCCAAGATCCCCGGTGCGCACCTTGTCGACGTTGAGCGTCTCGTCAATCGCCTTGCGCAGCCGCGCCGCCAGGTCGGGCAGCCGCACGTGGTCGAGCATCATCGCCGCAGCGAGCAACAAGGCCAGCGGGTTCGCCACGCCCTTGCCGGCGATGTCGGGCGCGCTGCCGTGCACGGCTTCGAAGATCGCGGCGTCGGCGCCGATGTTCGCACCCGGCGCCAGCCCCAAGCCGCCGACCAGCCCGGCGACCAGGTCGGACAGGATGTCGCCGAACAGGGTCGTCGTCACCAACATGTCGAACTGCCAGGGGTTGAGCACCAGCGTCATCGCGCAGGCGTCGATGATCACGGTGTCGAGCACGAATCGGCCCTTGTACTTGCGTTCATAAAGCTCCAGACCGGTCTCGAGGAAGATGCCGGTCAGCGCCTTCATGATGTTGGCCTTGTGGACGATGCTGACCTTCTTGCGCCCGGTCGCGACCGCGTGCTCGAAGGCGAATTCGAGCAGGCGCCGGCTGCCCTGGCGGGTATTGATGCCGGTGGCCATCGCGACCGCGTGCGGGTCGTCGTCGATCTTCACGTAGTGTTCGTGGCCGATGTACAGGCCTTCGAGGTTCTCGCGCACCACCACCAGGTCGATCTTGTCGAAGCGCCCGCCCGGAATCAGCGTGAGCGCCGGGCGCAGGTTGGCGTAGAGCTGGAACTCCTCGCGCAGCCGCACGTTGGAGCTGCGGTAGCCGCCGCCTGATGGCGTCTCCAGCGGGCCTTTGAGTGCGAGCCGGGTGCGGCGGATGCTCGCCAGCGTCGCGGCGGGCAGCGGGTCGCCCGCGCTGGTCACGCCTTCGAGGCCGGCGATCTGTCGGTCCCAGTCGAATGGCGCGCCGAGCGCGTCGAGCACGGTCAGCGTCGCGTCGACGATCTCCGGGCCGATGCCGTCACCCGGGATCAAGGTGGCGGGAAAACGTTGGGGCATGGTGGTCTCGCTGCGAACGGGTTTCGCCGAGTTTAGTGGCGGGGTCATGTCAGCCGGCTCGCAGCGCCGAGGCACCGAGTGCGTGCCGTGCCGCTAAGCTAGCGGCTTCGCATCGCACCCACCCGCAAACTCCAGGAGCCGCAGCTTGTTGTCCGCCTTCACCTTGCGCGCCGCCGCGCGTGCTCTTGCTGCCATGGCGTTCGCGCTGACCTTGCCCGGTGCGGCGCGCGCCGAGCAGGTCGGCGAAGTCGATACCGCATTCATCCTGATCGGCCCCGATCACACGATCGTCGTCGACGCCTACGACGACCCGAAGGTCGCCGGGGTCGCGTGTTTCGTGTCGCGCGCCAAGACCGGCGGCATCAGGGGCGCGCTCGGGCTGGCCGAAGACAAGGCCGAAGCGTCGATCGCCTGCCGGCAGGTCGGGCCGATTTCGTTCCCCAAGCCGATCGCCGAGCAGGAGGAAATGTTCAATGAGCGCATCTCGCTGGTTTTCAAGAAACTGCGCGTCGTGCGCATGGTCGACAGGAAGCGCAATACGCTGGTCTACCTGACCTACTCCGATCGCCTCATCGACGGTTCGCCGCAGAACAGCGTCACGGCGGTGGCGGTGGACCGGGGCACGCCGATTCCCGTGAAGTGAGCGATTCCGAGCCATGAAAATCACTGCCGCCCGCGTCATCGTGTGTTGCCCGGGGCGCAATTTCGTGACGCTCAAGATCGAGACCGATGCCGGCCTCACCGGCCTGGGTGACGCGACGCTGAATGGCCGCGAACTCGCGGTGGCGAGCTACCTCACCGAGCACGTGGTGCCGTGCCTGATCGGGCGCGATGCGCACAGAATCGAAGACCTCTGGCAGTTCCTCTACAAGGGCGCCTATTGGCGGCGCGGTCCGGTGACGATGAGCGCGATCGCTGCGGTCGACACCGCGCTGTGGGATCTGAAGGCGAAGGCGGCGAATCTGCCGCTGTACCAGCTGCTCGGCGGCAAGAGCCGCAGCGGCGTGCTGGTCTACGGCCACGCGAACGGGCGCGACATAACGCAGACCGTCGATGAGGTGCTGCGCTACCGCGAGCAGGGCTATCGGGCGATCCGGGCGCAAAGCGGTGTGCCCGGTCTGGAGAAGGTCTACGGCGTGGGCAAGGGAACGATGTTCTACGAACCGGCCGACGCCGACCTGCCGAGCGAACACGACTGGTCGACCGAGAAGTACCTGGCCCACACGCCGAAGCTCTTTGACGCGGTGCGTGCCGCGGTCGGCGCGGACGTGCACCTGCTGCACGACGTGCACCACCGCCTCACTCCGATCGAAGCGGCGCGGCTCGGCAAAGACCTGGAGCCGTTCCGCCTGTTCTGGATGGAAGACGCCACGCCGGCCGAGAACCAGGATGGCTTCCGGCTCATTCGCCAGCACACGACCACGCCGCTGGCGGTGGGCGAAATCTTCAACACGATCTGGGACTGCAAGGGCCTGATCGAAAACCAGCTGATCGACTACATCCGCACGACGGTGGTTCACGCCGGCGGCATCACGCACCTGCGGCGCATCGCCGACCTGGCGGCGCTCTACCAGGTGCGCACCGGCTGCCATGGTGCCACCGACCTGTCGCCGGTGTGCATGGGTGCGGCGCTGCACTTCGACCTGTGGGTGCCCAACTTCGGCATCCAGGAATACATGCGCCACACCGATGAAACCGACGCCGTGTTTCCGCACGCCTACACCTTTGCGGACGGCTATCTGCACCCCGGCGAAGTCCCTGGGCACGGGGTGGAGATCGACGAAGCGCTGGCGGCCCGGTACCCGTACCAGCGCGCCTACCTGCCGGTGAACCGCCTGCAACACGACGGCACCTTGTGGAGTTGGTAAGGACAGGGACGTGACGCGCCTGCATCCGGACCGTCTCGGCACGTTGCCGGCCGTCGTCGCCCAGCCGCGCTATGAGCGCACCGCGCTGCGGCCCGGCATCGTGCACCTCGGCGTCGGTGCCTTTCAGCGCGCCCACCTGGCCGTCGCCACCGAAGCGGCACTGCACGCGACTACCGATCAGCGTTGGGGCATCGTCGGTGTGTCGTTGCGAAGCGCTGCCACCGCTGAGGCCCTGCAGCCGCAGCAGGGCCTCTACACCTTGGCGCTGCGCGATGCAGATGAAGAAGGCAAAGCGCGCGAGCGCTTGCAGGTGATCGGCGCGATGCCGCATCTGCTCGTCGCACCGGCCGGCCCCGACGCCGTGCTGGACCGGATCGCCCACGCCGACACACGCATCGTCAGCCTGACCGTCACCGAAAAAGGCTACCACCACGACCCGGCGAGCCGCCGCCTGCGCTTTGCCGATGCCGACATCGAACACGACCTGAACCGTCCGGATGAGCCGCGCACGACGATCGGGTTCATCGTGCGTGGGCTGCAGCGGCGCCGTGCGCGCGGCCTGCCCGGGCTGACGTTGTTGTCGTGCGACAACCTGCCCGCGAACGGCGACACCCTGGGCGCGCTGGTGCACGAATTCGCCGCGCGCTGCGAGCCGGCCTTGGTCGAATGGATCGAGCGGCACTGCACCTTCCCGAACAGCATGGTCGACCGCATCGTGCCGCGCACCATCGACGCCGATCGCAGCCGTATCAGTGCGGCACTCGGCCTCGAAGACGCCTGGCCGGTGGTTGCCGAACCGTTTTTCGATTGGGTCATCGAAGACCGCTTCACCAGCGGGCGGCCGGCCTGGGAGGCGGCGGGGGCTCGCTTCGTCACGCAGGTCGAACCATTCGAACGCGCCAAACTGCGCCTCGTCAATGGCTGCCATTCGGCGATCGCCTACCTGGGCGTGTTGGCCGGTTGGCCGACCGTCGATCACGCGATCGGCGACGCCGACCTGCGGCGTTTCATCGAAGGCCTGATGCGCGACGAGATCGCGCCGACCCTGCCACCGACGCCGGGGCTGGACCTGCAGGCCTACGGCGCGCGTTTGCTCGAACGGTTTGCCAATCCTGCGCTGCAGCACCGCACCCAGCAGATCGCGATGGATGGTTCGCAGAAGATCCCGCAGCGCTGGCTCAACACGGTGCGTGGCCGGCTGAATGCCGGCATGCCGATCGAGCGCCTGGCATTTGCGGTGGCGGCCTGGATTCACTACCTGCGGGGTGCAGCCGAGACGGGCCAGGTCTACCTCGTCGAAGACCCGCTCGCCGAAGAATTGGCTGGCCTGGTGCGGCGCGCCGACGCGGCCGCCAGCGCACTCGAGCGTGCTGCCTGTGTCAGTGCCTTCGCACCGGTGTTCGGCGAGCTGGGTCGCGAGCCGCGCTTCGTCGCTGCGTTGGCGCGGCAGGCACAAGCGTTGCGCGAAGGCGGCGTGCGCGCGGCGTTGCGCGCGGTGGCCAGGAACGCCGCCTAAACTGCGGCTGCGCAGCGGATCGGCCGCGCCAGGCCGCAACCACCGCGCGCGCGAAGCCTGGGGTGCACGTGACCATGCCGACCGCCAAGCTCAACCTGTGGAATGACGTCATGACAACCCAGCACTGGATTCGATTCACTCAAGCCGGCAAGACCGGCTTTGGCACGCTCGAAGGCGAGACGGTGCGCGTCTTTGACGGCGACATGTTCGCCGCACCGACGGCGAGCGGCGCCGTGCTGGCGCTGCGCGACGTCACGCTGCGCCACCCGGCGCAGCCGGGCAAGGTGATTGCGATGGTCAACAATTTCCGCGCCCTGCTCGACAAGCTGAAGCTGGCCGCGCCGACCGAGCCGCTGTTCCTGCTCAAGGCGCCCAGCAGCACCCTCGACCCCGGCGGTGTGATCACCAAACCGGCGTGCGACAGCCGCATCATCTTCGAAGGTGAACTCGCCATCGTGATCGGCCGCAGCTGCAAGGGCGTGAGCGAAGCGCAGGCACTGGACCATGTGTTCGGCTACACCTGCGTCAACGACGTCACCGCGACCGACCTG
>JANNKS010000060.1:0-3529 GCA_031396425.1 Rhizobacter sp.
GGCTGCCCGACAGCTCGGGTTTCTTTTTCAATCGCCTCGCCGAAGGAGCCCAGCGCGGCAGCGTCGACTACTACCTCGACTCTGTGACCTGGCTGCATCGCCTGCGCACCGCTGCGAAGGACGATGTGCGCATGCTCGCCCGCGGGCAGTACGCCGAGATCGCGATCGAGCGCAGCAACTTCCCGTTTGTCGGCGCCGACCCCAGCTCGGAGCATGTGATCGCCATCGTCTACGGCGGCGTGCGACGCGAGAACCCGGTCTACGTGGCACGGCGCGCCGATCTGCTGGCCGGCAACCCACGCTGGCTCAGGGTCTGCGGCCTGGACGATGAAGTGGTCGGCAGCGCAGTGCGCGGCGATGAGCTGTACCTGCTGACGACCCGCGACTCGCCCAATGGCAAGGTGCTGCGCACGCCGATGACGGCACCCGACCTGGCAAAAGCTGAAACGGTCGTGCCGGAAGGCGAGACGGTGATCGAAGGAATCGCTGCCGCTCGCGACGGCATCTACCTGCGCGACATGGCGGGCGGCTACGGTTCGCTGCGCCGGTTGGGCAACGACGGGCGAATCACCTCGGTGCCCCTGCCCTTCGAAGGCTCCATCGAGACCGTCAATACCGATACTCGCGCCGACGGTGCGTGGCTGGAGGGCACCGGATGGCTGCTGCCGTTCTCGGTGTTTCGCCATGATCCGGGCACCGGGCGCACCCGCCAGGTCGAGCTGGCACCCAAGACAACGCTCGACCTCTCGCGCTACGAAGCGATCCGCGGCTTCGCCACCGCCCGCGACGGCACGCGGGTGCCACTGTCGATCGTGGCCCGCAAAGGCATCAGGCGCGACGGCCGCAATCCAACTCTGGTGCAAGCCTACGGCGCTTATCAGATCGTTTCGGGCCCCTACTTCAGCGCGCGCAGCCTGGCGTTTCTCGAACAGGGCGGCGTTCTCGCCACGGCGCACGTGCGCGGCGGCGGCGAGTACGGCAAACGTTGGTGGCGCGCCGGCAAGAAGATCAGCAAACCCAACACCTGGCGCGACCTGATCGACTGTTGCGAGGAGCTGGTGCGCCAGCGCTGGACGAGTGCGAAGCACCTCGCGATCCAGGGCGGGTCGGCGGGCGGCATCGCCGTCGGGCGAGCACTGACAGAGCGACCCGACCTGTTCACGGCGGTGATCTCAAACGTCGGAATCTCGAACGCGTTGCGGGCTGAGTTTTCGCAAAACGGCCCGCCGAACATTGACGAATTCGGCACCGTCACCGAACGGGCGGGCTTCCTTGGCCTGAGACAAATGGACGCGCTCCATGCGGTGCGCGACAACGTTCGCTACCCTGCCGTCCTGCTCACCACCGGAATGACGGATCCGCGCGTCGAGCCCTGGGAGGCTGCGAAGTTGGCAGCACGCCTTCAAGCCGTGCCGGGACGCGTGAACCCCGTCTTGTTGCGCGTTGCATTCGACGCCGGCCATGGCCTCGGTTCAACGCGCGAACAGACCGACGACGAGCGCGCCGACGAATTCGCCTTTGTGCTGTGGCGCAGCGGGCATCCCGCGTTTCAGCCGCGCCGCAGTTAAGAGTGGTGCAGCGGGGGTCGTCAGGTCGAGCGAGCCGACTCGCAGGGTCCGCCGACGCAGGGCAACGAAGCAACGATACGCACGCTGCTGCGTGAATCGCAGCGGCGGCGCTTGCCCACACTCGTTGGGCCGCGCGCGCGGCCGGCCGCTTGCGCCGCCGCGCTGCTTGCGATCACATTGGCATTACGCCGCGCGGCGCACCGGCCGACCGTTCACCAGGTGCACGATGTCACCCGCGCGCAGACCCGGATCGCTGGTGCGCTCGTAGCGCTTCTGGGTCCCGTCCCTGAAGGTCACTGTCGTGACCCAGACGGTGTACTTCTTGACGTTCTTTTCGATCTCGTTGCCGGCCACACCACCGCCGACCGCACCGAGCACCGTCATCGCCGCCTTGCCATTGCCGTGGCCGAATTGATTTCCGATCACCCCGCCAGCCACAGCACCCCCGACTGCGCCGACGCCACTGGCTTTGCCTTTGCGCGTTTCAGTGTGCTCTTTCGACACGACCGCGCAAGCTTTGCACAACGATGACAACGCCACCCCATGCACGGCCTTGACCTTGGCGGGGCTGGTCGCATGGGCTGGCTGCGCGAACAGCGCGAAGCTTGCAACAAGGAATGTGGACACAATACGCAGCATGAAGGATCCTCAGGTCAAATTCGAGGGGGCGAGGTTGCCACAGGGCGACGCGGCGGGTTGCATCAGAGTGTTTCGCGCCGCACCGATCTCGTCCGGAACGTGCAGGACCGCGCGATCGGGGCCGAAGCGTTGAACGTTCAAACAAGGGCGTGCCTGTCATCGCAGGTCGACCCTGCCGCGTTGCCTTGGCAAGCTCGATGATGGCCAGGTCCCCCCGGTACGGCCCTTTGGTCCCAGAAACGCTCCAACTGTCATGACGATGAGTTTTCAGCCCAGCGAAGCCCCGCGATTCGAGCAGGAGCGTGCGACTACCCTGTCACCAGGAGTTGCCGCGTGAGGCGCACAGGCATCACGTGGAACTGCACCTGGGCGGCCGTGGCGCTGACCCTGTGTTCGTTCGGGGCTGCTGCGCAAGGCGTTGGCCGCTTTGACCGCACCGCGTCATGCGTCGCCGCGATGAAGGCCAAGGCGACCGTGTTCAGCGAGCGGCTTCGCAGCGGCGATGACACGGTGAAATCAGAGCTCACCAGCCTGACTGAAGCCGGCTACGCCTTCATAGGCAAGGCTTACGAGGCGGGCCTTCGAAAGGCGGACGCAGACCGGCTGCTGGCGTCCGCCGAGGAAGCCCAGAAAAGCATGCCCGACGCGACGCTGAAGGCGCTGGTGAGCACATGCCACACCGAAGGCATGGCCTTGTTGGCCCAGGCCAACGCGGCCGAGCGTGCCGTCGTCAAAGGCGCGGCCCGTGCGCGGGTGAACCGAATTCGAAGCCAGACAACGAAGCCGTAGGGCCGTGCGTGCCTGTCGTCCACAGGCCGCCTCGGCGCGTTGCGACCCTGATCCAACTCCACTTCGGCGCCGCCTGACGCCCTTCCCATGACTGATGTGCGAACGACTCCGGATTTACCTTCTGCATTGATGGGCTCGCTGCGCGATCGCACCCGCTTGCAACGTGTCGGTTGGAGGCGCATGTTCGCCGCCGGCCTGAGCACCGTGCTCGCGCTGGCATTGAGCGCCTGCGCGGCGCTGTCGGGCAGCGAGACCTTGCGCGTCAACGTGGTGGGTATCGAACCCCTGCAAGGGGAAGGCTTCGAATTGCGCTTTGCCGTCAAATTGCGCGCGCAGAACTCCGGCGAGGCGGCAATCGACTACGACGGGGTGGCGCTGGAGTTGGAATTGAACGGCAACGCGCTCGCGAGCGGTGTGAGCGCCCAGAAGGGCAGCGTGCCACGCTATGGCGAAGCGCTGTTCAGCGTGCCGGTGAGCATCTCGGCGATCGCGGCCCTGCGCCAGGCGCTGGGGTTTGCCGACGGCCAGAACCT
>JANNKS010000072.1:0-2764 GCA_031396425.1 Rhizobacter sp.
CAGCCCATGGTGGTGGTGAACAAGGCCGGCGGGGCGGGCGCCGAAGGCTTCCTGGAAGCCAAGGCCGCGCGCGGCAATCCGCACATCTTGATCATCACCCTGTCCAACCTGTTCACCACGCCGATGGCGACCGGCGTGCCGTTCAACTGGAAGGACATGACGCCGGTCTCGATGATGGCGCTCGACCAGTTCGTGCTCTGGGTCAACGCCGACACGCCGTACAAGACCGCTGCCGAATACATCGCTGCCGTGAAGGCCGCCGGCCCGAACAAGATGAAGATGGGCGGCACCGGCTCGAAGCAGGAAGACCAGATCATCACCGTCGGCCTCGAGAAGGCGACCGGCACCAAGTTCATCTACATCCCCTTCAAGGGCGGCGGTGAGGTGGCGGTGCAACTGGTGGGCGGGCACATCGACTCGACGGTGAACAACCCGATCGAGGCGGTTTCGCAATGGCGTGCCGGCGCGCTGCGTCCGCTGTGCGTGTTCGACGATACGCGCATTCCCTACAAGGACAAGGTCACCGACAGCATGTCGTGGTACGACATTCCCACCTGCAAGGAAGCCGGCGTGGCCACCGACTACGTGATGCTGCGCGGCATCTTCATGGCGCCCGGCGTCACGCCGGAACAGAGCGGCTTCTATGTCGACTTGCTGAAGAAGGTGCGCGACACGCCCGACTGGAAGGAATACCTCGAGAAGGGCGCGTTCAACACCACTGCCATGACCGGCGCCGACTACCGCAAGTGGCTTGAAGGGGCTGAGAAACTTCACCTTCAACTCATGACGGAAGCCGGGTTCCTGGCGAAGTAGCGCCTGCCCGCCGGTGTGCGCGCCGCGGCCGCACACCGGGCATTCGGATCGGGCCACGGCCGGCCCGCGGCCCGCGCGAAGGCCCCCGTTCGCAGCATCGGCACTTGTCGAAGCCCTGCCCGCAGCCAAGGCCGTGCCCGCAGGTCGGCGCGCGCGCAGGCGGGCGCTGACCGCGAAGCTCGCATCATCACTGGAGTGACCATGTCAGAACCGACTCCCAACGAGCCGCAGGCCAGCCCGGCGGTCGTCAACAACAACATCGTCGACGCGATCGTCGCTGCCATCCTGTTCGCGGTCGGCGTGGTCGTCGTGATCGAATCGCGTCGGCTCGGTGCCGGGTGGTCCAGCGATGGACCCGGCGCTGGCTACTTTCCGTTCTACATCGGCATGATCATCTGCATCTCCAGCCTTGGAATTGCCTACCAGGCGCTGGGCGGCAAAAGGCGCGATACCGACACCTTCGTCGACCGGATCCAGCTGCAGCGCGTGCTGTCGGTGCTGGTCCCGGCGGCGATCTACGTGCTGGTGGTTCAGTTCCTCGGGCTGTACGTCGCTTCGGCGATCTACATCACGCTGTTCATGATCATCCTGGGCAAATACCCGCCCGTGAAGAGCGTCCTGCTGGGCGTGATCGTGAACGCGGTCTTCTTCGTGATGTTCGAGGTCTGGTTCAAGGTGCCGCTGTTCAAGGGTTCACTCGAGCCATTGCGGTTCCTCGGCTACTGAACCTTCACAGGCATTCACACGGCGCACCCACTGCGGCCACCAGGAGTTCGAACCCATGGAAGAACTGAATGCATTGATGCAGGGCTTCGCCGTCGTCCTGACGCCGATGAATCTGGCCCTGATGTTCGTCGGCATCATCCTGGGCGTGTTGATCGGCGTCCTGCCGGGCCTGGGCGGTGCGAATGGCGTGGCGATCCTGTTGCCGCTGACGTTCACGATGTCGCCGACGTCGGCGATCGTGATGCTGTCGTGCATCTACTGGGGCGCGCTGTTCGGCGGCGCCATCACGTCGATCCTGTTCAACATTCCCGGCGAACCCTGGTCGGTGGCCACCACCTTCGACGGCTATCCGATGGCCCAGAGGGGCAAGGCGGGTCAGGCATTGACGGCCGCGTTCACGTCGTCATTCGTGGGTGCTTTCGTCGCCGTCGTGATGATCACTTTCCTGGCGCCCCTGGTCGCCAAATTCGCACTCAAGTTCGGCGCGCCGGAGTATTTCGCGGTCTATCTGCTGACGTTCTGCAGCTTCGTCGGCATGGGCAAAGGCTCGCCGTTCAAGATCCTGGTCGCGATGGCACTGGGCTTCGCGCTGGCTGCGGTGGGCATGGACACGGTCACCGGGCAATTGCGCCTGACGTTTGGCCAGCCCGAACTGATGCGCGGGTTCGACTTCCTGATCGCGGTGATTGGCCTGTTCGGCATTGGCGAGATTCTGCTCACCATGGAGGAAGGCCTGGCGTTCAAGGGCGTCCAGGCGAAGATGAACGCGAAAGTAGTGCTGGATACGTGGAAAGAATTGCCGCGCTACTGGGCGACGTCGATCCGATCCGCGGCGGTAGGTTGCTTCATGGGAATCGTGCCCGGCGGCGCGACGCCGGCTTCGTTCATGAGTTACGGCGTGGCCAAGCGTTTTTCCGCCACTGGAGACAAGTTCGGCAGCGGCGAAGTCGAGGGCGTGGTGGCGCCTGAAACCGCGGCGCATGCGGCCGGAACTTCGGCGTTGTTGCCGATGCTCACGCTGGGCATCCCCGGCTCGCCGACCGCGGCGGTGCTGCTCGGCGGCCTGCTCATCTGGGGGTTGCAGCCCGGCCCGCTGTTATTCGTCGAGCAGAAAGACTTCGTCTGGGGGCTGATCGCCAGCATGTACCTGGGCAATATCGTGGGGCTGATCGTGGTGCTCACCTGCGTGCCGTTGTTCGCTGCCATCCTGCGGGTGCCGTTCTCG
>JANNKS010000076.1:0-5557 GCA_031396425.1 Rhizobacter sp.
GCGGTATGGTGTTTTCGCACTACTTCCTGCGCCCCGCCGTCGCCCAGCTCGAACCACCGGTGCGGGTGCGCCTGATGCACGATGTACTCGGTCGCTTCTTCCAGGCCGTGCTTGCAGCCTCGTTGCTGACGCTGGCCAGCGGTGTGTGGATGTTGGGCCGCGTGGCCAAATAGTTGTGCAATCCGGTGGCACCTTCGATATGCCGCTGTCCTGGACCATCATGGCGGTGCTTGGCATCGCGATGGTCGCGATCTTCATGCACATCCGCTTCGTGCTCCACAAGAGGCTCGGCCTCGCCGTTGCGGCGTCCGAGTGGACCGCCGGCGGTGCGGCCTTGGAACAGATCCGTAGCTGGGTCTCGCTCAAACTCGGCCTTGGAGGCCTGGTACTGCTCGTGACGCTGATGCGCTGGACGGCCTGAGTCAGTCGCAGCAGACATGCAGTCTGCGAACGTCGGCTGTCACAGACGTCCTACAGCCGCAATGGGTCGAGGGCGGGTCCTCGCTGATTCGATCACGCCGCCCTGAACCGGTCGTTCTCATCGGAGCGTCATGAAGGCGCCGGCCGCTCACATCGCGTCCTGGTCAATTCCAGCCCAAGACGAACGTCGGCAATGGGCAGATCCGTATACCGCGCCGCGACAGCGCGCACTGCTGCGACCGAGCGCGCCGTCCTGCTGTCGATCAACGGGTGCGATTGCGCGATGCCGCTGATGGATTCGAGAACTCGCGTCGAGTGGACGATCGTGTACAGCAGGCTCGATGCTTCGGTCGGCTGATCATGCGCCGCGCAGTGGCGCCGAGCCTACCCGGATGTTCCTCCTTTTGGTATCTGGCCATGCCGCCGCGGCGGCGGCGTCTTGGGTCAACCTAACAATGACGCTCGCTGTGGAGCCCGTTCTTCGTAGGACATTGGCCGATTGCGCAGGGAGTAGCCATGCATCGCCAGCAACTCTTCCTCGATGATGGGCGGGAATCCGCGACGGTTTTCGCGAAGACTGAACTTCTTCTCCTCGAAGTACAGGTCGAGGGCTGGCGTATCTGCCCACAGTCGCGCCAAGTCGTTGGCGATGCGCGGAAATTCCTGCTGCAGGTGAACCGGGCGTACACCCACCGGGAGCGCATTCAGCCAGTTGTCGGTGTGGCCCAGCACGTGGTCGTCTTCAGGACGCGGGGAGCGACGTTCCCAGGTGTAGCCTGCCGCTTCGGCCTTGATGAAAGATTCAGTGCTTTCCGGCATGGCAACCCCCTGTTTTTCATGCGCCGACCTGCCAGCGCCAGCGCAGTCTTCCACACGGGCCGGGGACGGGTCCGGGCGCTACCGAACATAGGGCCGCCGCGCTTTGACTTTGAAATGGGTTTCCCAGTGGCGTTTGACTGGCAAGGTATCCGGATCAGGTGGCCAAGCGCAGCCTTCTGGCATCTCGCCAGGCCATGCGCGCGGCATAGGATGCATGTTGGATCGTGCTCGGAGCCGGCGCAGCGCGAGCAGGTATCGGTGAAGCAGGGCGCTAGTTGCCCAGCCCGTACTTCTGCGCGTTGTTGGAGATGATCGCCGCCGCCAGCACGCGCGCCTCGTCCTTGCGCTGCAATTCCTCGAGGGTGGTCTGGGCCGAGCTGGTCAGCGCGGCGAGTCAGCGAGGAAAAGTTGTCGGACTCGCCCCGAGCACCCCTTCGACAGCCATCGCAGTGAGGAGCAATGCTTCGTCCTCCCCAGCCGACGCACACAGCTGCAGCCCAACCGGCAACTCCGCACCGAGATGCTGGATCGGCAGCGAAACCCCGCACTGGTTGAACAGGTTCGCGGGGCGCGTGTTGTGCGTGCCCAGCCGGTTCCACGCGGCGATGGCTTCGACCGTCTTGAAATCGGCCGTCGGCGCGGGCAGCACTTGCACGGTAGGGGAGATCCACGCGTCGACGCCGCGCGATCGTTCGCGCATCATTCGCTCCAGCACCTGCTGGCGCGTCGCCATCTGCACGTAATCGTCGGCACTCAGCGTCAGGGCCGCCTGCAACCGTTGTGCGGCCACCTTGTCGAGCCGGTCGAACTGGCGCGTCACACGGTCGCGGCCGAGGAAGGAGAGCACATCGGCGGGCACCAGACTGCGAAACACGGCGTCGATTTCCGCCGCTTCAGGCACGTCGATCTCGACGATGTTGGCGCCGGCCTTGCGCAGGCGTTGCAACGCTTCGGTAAAACATGCGGCGACAGCCGTGTCGATCTGGTTCATGAAGTGCGCGCCGGGCAGCGCGAGAGTCAGCGTGGCCACCGCCCGCGGGGCCTGCAGCGGCCGGCCCGCGAGTGCGGCCTCCACCCAAGCGGCGTCTTGCACGCTGCGGGTGAAGATGCCCACGCTGTCGAGCAAGGGCGACATCGGGAACACGCCGTCGCGTGGCCAATGGGTCGTCGTCGCCTTGTAGCCGACCACGCCGCACAGTGCCGCCGGCTGGCGCACCGAGCCACCCGTATCGGATCCGACGGTGAAGCCCGCCAGGCCCGCGGCCATCGCCACCGCCGAGCCGTGGCTGGAACCACCCGTCATGCGCGGCTGGTGCGGGTCGCAAGGGTTCCACGGAATGGAGCGGTTCATGTTGAAGCCGCCGAGCGCAAACTCTGTCGTGCGCGTCTTGCCGAGCAGCACGCAGCCGGCTCGATGCAGCATGTTGACGAAGCCGCCCTGCGGCGGAACGAGGTCTTGCACATCCAGGAGCGAGCCCGCGTGGGTGGGCATGCCATCGATGCTGAACAGGTCCTTCAGCGACACGGGCACGCCCATCAGCGGGCCGAGGTCCACACCCGCCGCGCGCAGCTGATCGATGGCGCGGGCGTGCCTGAGCGCGCGGTCTGGGTCCAGGTGCGTGAATGCCTGCAGCTTGGGCTCGAGTGCGTCGATCCGCGCGAGGCAATCCTGCGCCAGGCTCAGGGCCGTGACCGTGCCGCTGCGCAGTGCCTGGGTCAGAGGCGCGAGGCCTTCTGCGGCGGGAAATTCGGGCAGGGAAGGGGTGTTCATGGGGGGGCATCAGCCTGTTCGATTCAGGTTCACCAAGTCGTTGCCTTGGCTCCAGCGGCGCCCGGGCACCGAGTCCATCAACTCGCGCGTGTAGGCGTGTTTCGGGTTCGCGTACACCTGCGCCACGGGGCCGAATTCGACAATTCGGCCAAAGCGCATCACCGCCACCGAATCGCAGACCTGGCTCGCGACGCGCAAGTCGTGCGTGATGAAAATCAGCGTGAGCCCGAGCCGGTTTCGGATGTCGGCGAGCAGGCGCAATACCTGGGCCTGCACCGAGACGTCGAGTGCCGAGACGGGCTCGTCGGCGACCAGGATCTGCGGCTCGAGCGCCAGCGCTCGCGCCAGGCCGATGCGCTGGCGTTGCCCACCGGAAAATTCGTGCGGGTAGCGATCCGCGGCGCGCCGCTCGAGGCCCACCAGTTCCAGCAACTCCAGGGTGCGCGCTTGCGCGCTGGCCACGGCCAGGCCGTGCACGATCGGCCCTTCCGAGATCAACTGCCCTACGGTGCGGCGCGGGTTCAGCGATCCGAACGGGTCTTGAAACACCATCTGCAGGCGCTTGCGCATCGGGCGCAGTGCGCGCTGGGCGAGGCCCACGACGTTGTTGCCATCGATCAGGATTTCGCCGCTGTCGGCGTCGAGCAGGCGAATGATGCAGCGGGCCACCGTCGTCTTGCCCGAGCCCGATTCGCCGACGATGCCCACCGTCTCGCCGCGGCGCACGTCAAAACTCACACCGGCAAGCGCATCGACGCGCCGCGCGGCACCACCAAGCCAGCCGCTGCCGGTGCGAAAACTCTTGTTCAGGCCCTTCACCGCCACGACCACGGGTGCGGCGCTGAAATCGCGCTTCGGCCCCGGTGTGAGGCTGGGCACCGCGGCGAGCAGCGCGCGCGTGTAGTCGGCGCGCGGGCGGTTCAGCACGTCGTCGGCCGGGCCTTGCTCGACGATGCGGCCGTGCTGCATCACGGCGATGCGGTCGGCGACTTCGGCGACGACGCCGAAGTCGTGCGTCACGAAGATCACGCCCATGCCCTGCTTGCGCTGCACTTCGCGGATCAGCGCGAGGATCTGCGCCTGCGTCGTCACGTCGAGCGCCGTCGTGGGCTCGTCGGCGATCAGGATGTCGGGATGCAGCGCGAGCGCCATCGCGATCATCGCCCGCTGGCGCTGCCCGCCGGAGAGTTGATGCGGATAGGCCGCGAGGATCTTCTCCGGCTCGGGCAGGTGCACGGCGGCGAGCATTTCCAGAACCCGGACGCGGCGCGCCGTCTTGTCTGCTGTCTGGTGCACTTCGAGCACTTCGTCGATTTGCGCGCCGATGCGCAGCACCGGGTTCAGCGCTGTCATCGGTTCCTGGAAGATCATTGCGATGCGGTTTCCGCGCAGTGATCGCATGCGTTCGGGCGCGGCGCGCAGCAGGTCTTCGCCTTCGAACAGGATGCGCCCGGCGCTCGGCTGCACGTGGCGCGACGCAAACAAGCCGAGCACGGCGCGCGACATCACCGATTTGCCCGAGCCCGATTCGCCCACCACGCACAGGATTTCATTGCGCGCCAAGTCGAGGCTGACGTTTTCCACCGCGTAAGGCCGGTCGGCATTCGCCGGCAGGCTGACACTCAAGCCATCGATACGCAGCAGCGGCGCCGTCGTCATAGCGAACGCAGGCGCGGGTTCAGTGCATCGTTCAAGCCGTCGCCGACCAGGTTGATCGCCATCACCGTCAACAGGATCGCCAGGCCCGGCATGGCGCAGATCCACCACGCGGTGCGCAGCACGGTGCGGCCCGAGCCGATGATGAAGCCCCAGCTCATCGTGTTCGCGTCGGTCAGGCCGAGGAAGGCCAGGCCCGACTCGATGAGGATGGCGGTGGCCACCATCAGCGAGCCGGTCACGATGATGGACGACAGCGTGTTGGGCAGAATGTGCACGAAGATGATGCGCGCGTGCCCCATGCCCATCGCAACGCAGGCCTGAACGAACTCGCGGTTTCGCATCGCCATGAACTCGCCGCGCACCAGGCGCGCCATCGGCGGCCATGAGACGACGGCGATCGCGAAAATCACGCTGCGCACCGAGGCGCCGAGCACGGCGACGAGCAGGATGGCGAAGAGGAAGAACGGAATCGTCTGGAACAGTTCGGTGAGGCGCATCAGCACGTTGTCCAGGCGGCCACCGAAGTAACCCGCCAGGCCGCCCACGGCGACACCGACGAGCGTGGCAATCAACGTCGCGACCAGCCCGACCAACAGGGTCGTGCGCGCGCCGTAAAGCACGCCGGCGGCGAGGTCTCGGCCCAGCTGATCGGTGCCCAGCGGGTACTCGCCGAATGGCGGCTGGAACGGCTTGCCAACCATGCCGAACGGGTCGGTGGGGTAGAGGACTCCGGCCAGCAGCGCGGCGAGCACGACGCACAGCAGCAGCACCAGGCCGATCACGGCGGGGCGGTGGCGCATGAAGCGCAGGAACGCCGCTTTCACGGGTCAGCGCAGTTCGATGCGCGGATCGAGCATGGAGTACGCCAGATCGACGAGCAGGTTGACG
>JANNKS010000082.1:0-5379 GCA_031396425.1 Rhizobacter sp.
GCCGTCGCGCAGGTGCACGCGGATGCCGCAGCGGCACGCGCACATGTAGCACGTGGTGCACCGTACTTCGCGCGCGGCCTGCGCATGAGGGTCGGCCAGCGGATCGTGCAGCGGAACGTTCGCCATGGAGTTTGATAGGGCGGGGTCGGCCGGATGGCGTGTCTTGCTGGTGGCGGAACGAAGACACGCCCGACCCCGAAAGGTCGGGCGCGCAGCTGATTAGGCTCAAGGCCCACAGATGAGTCTATCCCCACTCGGGCGTAACGCCGCCTACCCTTGAGGGGTATGCTGGCGCTGGTCCCACACTGGGCCCCAACCGCAAACCAGCCCCCATGAGCGCAAACCCACAAGCCGAGCCGTTGTTGGACGTTTCCAGGCTGCAGGAAACGATTGCGCGGTTTGCGCGCGAGCGCGACTGGGAACCCTTCCACTCGCCGAAGAACCTCGCGATGGCGCTCACCGGTGAGGTCGGTGAGCTGGTGGAGCTGTTCCAGTGGCTGAGCGAGGACGCCTCGCGCGGCGTGGCGCGCGACCCCGCCACCGCGCGCGCCGTGCGCGACGAGCTCGCCGACGTGCTGGTCTACCTGGTGCGGCTGGCCGCGGTGCTGGAGGTGGACCTGGACGAGGCGGTGCGCAGCAAGCTTGCTGCCAACGAGCACAAGTACCCGGCCGTTCGTGCGCGCGGGAACGCGAGGAAGTGCACGCAACTGTAGCGAGCGCTTGGGTGCGGCACCCTGCGTGAGCTGACGAGCTCAGCCTGCGCGCTGTGCTCCGGTCTTGCGCTCGCGTATCGCGAGGCGCGCTGCTGCCCGGTCAAGGATGGCGCCACGTTCTTCGATGTCGGCGTCGTGCCAGCGCAGGATCTCCTGCAGATGCCGACCACAACCCAGGCAGACATCGAACTCATCAAGGCAGCAATTGCGCACGCAGGGAGACTGCGGAACGATCGGATTCTCGGGTCCTGGGGGCAACGACATCGGAGCGCCGGCTGAGGCTGCTGATGCAGTGCAGATCGTCAGGATTTGATGTAACTCTCCAGATGCGCAATCGTCGTCTCGTGATCGGCAATGATGTCGTCCATGATGTCGCGGATGGAGATCATGCCCAGGACGGTACTGCCCTTGAGCACGGGCAGATGGCGGATCTTGCTGCGGCTCATCAGCGCCATGCAATCCCGTGTCCCCGTTTCGGCTGCAACGCTGATGACATTTCGGGTCATGATCTCGGCCACCCGCGTGAGTTTGGAGTCCCGCCCCTGCAACGCGATCTTGCGCGTGTAGTCGCGCTCCGAAAACACACCGACGATTTGCCCGACTTCCATCACCATCAACGCGCCCACACCGCGGCTGGCCAGCACCTCGAGTGCGGCAAAGACGGTGTCGTCCGGGCGCACATGCCACAGCGTGCCGTCGTGCCGCTTCAAGAGTTCGGAAACTGGTTTCATGCGGATCTCCATCGCAGGCCGTGTCGCAGCAGCCGACACGCTGAGCGGCGCGTCACACGCGTCCGGCGGTATCTGAAGCCTACGGCTTCTTCGGCGTCTTGTATTCGGCTTCTTTCTGGAACGGTTTCCAGATGGTCTCATAGCCGACGAAGCCCTTTTCGTTGGGCGCCATCTGGCGCGTTGTCAGATAACGCGAAACGCCATCAGGAACCTTGGCGGGGGGAGGTTTGTGGTCGCTCATGAGTCACCTTTCTTGAAATGAATCGAAGGCCGCCGCTCAAGCAGGTCTCAAGAGCGCTGGGTCGATGGCGGCGCCCGCATTGATCGCCCCGCCCATTCTTGTCTCTGCATCGGTTGCGTCGCGCACGGTCAGTATCTCGAGCGTGAACACGACCTCTCTGCCGCAGAGCGGATTGTTGCCATCGACCGTCAGTCGCTCGTCGTCCATGTGCGTCACGAGAAAGCTGCGGGTCTGTCCCTTGTCGCTCTCCATGAGGATGGAGGTGCCGACCTGCCGATACTCCTCGGGGACGTTGTCGATGTCGTCCGAAAAAACCAGCGACTCGTCCCTCGGGCCGAAGATCTGGTTGCCGTCGATCGTCACTTCGATGACGTCGCCGACGGACCTGCCCTCGAGTTCCCTGTGGACCGACGGGGCCAGAATTTCATTGTGTCCGTGCACATAGCCTAGCGGAAACTCGACCCGGGTGAGGACATGCCCCAACCTTTTGTCGGTCACCTTGTAGGTCAGCTCGACGAACTTGCCGTCTCGAATGACTTCGCTCACGTCAAATCCCGATCAATCGTTCAGAAGATGGATGCGCCGAAGATCCTGAGCTTTCCATCCTCATAGCCGAGCACCAGTCTGCCAAGCCATTCGCCGGGCTTCTTGGTGCTGCGCTGCCGGTACAGCACCGTCACATGCTCGCCCCGTCGGATTATGCCGAGCGCGTCGACCGATTCGGACAGGCTGCGCGCCAGCTCGCTGTTCGCGAACTGGTGGCCGGCCACCACCTGATCGATGGCGCGCGCCAGGCCGCTGGAGAAGTTTCTGGCGAAGTCGCCGTACTTGGCTTCGTTCGAATACCGGACCAGGTCGAGCCACAGCGGCTTGGCCAGGGCCAGGATCTCGTCGTCGGTCTTGTCGACGATGTTCACGCGTGCGCCCCGGCTTCCGGTTGCTTCTCGTCCGGCACCAGGTGATAACAAGGCGCCTTCTCCATCGTGTATTCGCCGGTATCCGGGTCGCGCCTTGACACCGTCAGCACGTGCCAGTTCGCGTCGTCCACCTTCATCGCGTCGCCGCGGTAGTAGTAGCCCGGCCAACGCGTCTCCTTGCGGAACAGCGTGTGCTGCGTGACGCACTCGGCGGCGCGATGACGGTGCATCAATTCCCATGCGCGCAGCAACTCGTGAATGTCCTTTGCGGCCAGGCTCTGGAGGTCTTCCTCCATGATCTTGAGCTTCTTCAGACCGATATGCAGAAGTTTCTCGTTGGTCATGTAGTTGACGGTCACGCCGCCGCAATACTCGTCCATCAGCTTCTGCAGACGCTCCAGCCCCTGCTTGGGATTGATGTAGTGCGGGTTGACATCGCCCGCAACGATCTCGTTGCGATAGATGCGGTAGTGCTCCATGGGCTTGAAGATCTCTTCTTCGCGGCGCTTGATCTGCGCATCGGACACGACAATGCCTTCGGCCTTGCCGTCGTCGATGTACTTGCAGGCGGCCTTTGCGGCCAGACGCCCTTCGGTGAACGACCCCGACGAGAAGGCGTGCGGTGTACCGCCGACCGCGTCGCCGGCGCCGAACAGACCTTCGATCGTCGTCATGCGGTTGTAGCCCCAGAAATACTCGGGCGGTGAAAGGTCCTCGGGGCCGGAGCACCACGCCCCCGAACCGGTGGCGTGGGAGCCCATGACGTAGGGCTCGGAGGTGGTGAGTTCGGGGTTCTCGTTCTTCGGGTCCACATCGGTCGCGGCCCACAGAACCGCCTGGCCGACGGTCATGCCGAGGAAGTTCTCCCAGCCGACCTCTTCCAGATGCGGGTCCTGGAAGGCGCGCATGGTCACCATGTGGATGGGGCCGCGTCCGGCATTCACTTCGTTGATGATGCAATGGTTGCGCAGGCAGGTCGGGATGGGCCGGTGCGTCAGGTGCGAGACCTCCGGATCCAGATACTCCTTTCCGACCATTTGCTGCAGCGCAGGGAACCACTTGGACTCGTACTCCTCGCCCAGGCAATTCTGCGTATAGGTTTTGAGGTGCAGGAAGTAGGCGCCGACCGGGCCGTAGCCGTCCTTGAAGCGCGCCAGCACGATGCGGTTTTCCATCTGCGTCATCTTGGCGCCGGCATTGATCAACAGGCCGTAGGCAGACCCGGACGACCAGGGCGCATACCAGGTGCGGCCCGAACCTTCACCCACCGAGCGCGGTTTGAAGATGTTGGAGGCGCCGCCCGCACTGCAGATCACGGCCTTGGACTTGAACACGTGGTAGTTGCCCGTGCGAACGTTGAAGCCGACGGCACCGGCGACCCGGTTCTCCTTGCCCTCGTCCATCAGCAGGTGGGTGACGCAGATGCGGTTGAAGACCTTGTCGGCCGACTTCTTGGCGGCCTCGGCCACGATGGGCTTGTAGGACTCGCCGTGAATCATGATCTGCCAGCGCCCTTCGCGCAGGTAGCGCCCGGTCTTCGGGTCCTTCATGATCGGCAGGCCCCACTCCTCGAACTGATGCACCGTGGAGTCGACGTGGCGCGCCATGTCGAACAGCAGGTCTTCGCGCACCATGCCCATCAGGTCGATGCGGGCGTAGCGCACATGGTCCTCAGGCTGGTTCTCGCCCCAGCGCGTGCCCATGTAGCAGTTGATCGCGTAAAGGCCCTGGGCCACCGCACCTGAGCGATCGATATTGGCCTTCTCGGCAATGACGATCTTCTTGGTCTGGCCCCAGAACCGCGCCTCCCAGGCGGCACCGGTACCGCCCAGGCCGGCACCGACGACAAGAATGTCGATGCCGTCTTCGATGATGGTTTCGTGGGCCATTAGTAGGTCACTCCTTGCGTCAACTTGAGGCCCGCGGCCTTGAGCGAACGCAGGCCGCCGTCATCCATGCGCAGGTACTTCGGCTCGCTGTAGAGCAGCTCGCCGTCGCGCAGGTCCTTGGTGGGGCCGGGCACATCCGCGAGCTTGGGAATCGCCTGTCCCCACGGCTTCGTGGTGATGGGCGACAGGAAGTTCTTTTCCGTGCCGTTGCGGAACTTGATGCGCCAGGCGATCGTGCCTTTCTGTTCGTCGCGGTCGACGCGCACGCTGTGGCCCAGCGGCGCGAAGTCGGCATAGCCGCGCACGTCGATCGCATGCTGCGGGCAGGCTTTCACGCAGGAGTAGCACTCCCAGCACATGTTCGGCTCGATGTTGTAGGCGCGCCGGGTGGTCTTGTCGATGTGCATGATGTCCGACGGGCAGATGTCGACGCAATGTCCGCATCCGTCGCATCGCGTCATGTAGACGAAGGTAGGCATGAGCTGGCTCCTTTTATTCAGTAGTGGCGCGGTGCTTCGCGTTTGATGCCGAGCCCCATGTCCATCGGGGCGTCTTTCAACAACTCCATCGAGTGCCTGGCACGCTGGGCGGGGTCGTCCCGCGTCTGCAGCGGCAGGTTCAGGTTCGTGCCGTTGGCCTTGGCCACGCGCTTCTCGAAAGCTGCCGCGGGCTTGAAGAACATGTGCGCGAACTTGGACCAGTACACGCCGCCGAACAGCACCGTGGTGGCGAAGATGTAGAGGCCGAACAGGATGCCGGAGGCCGCGCTGCCCCGCGCCTGCAGCCATGCCCAGGCGAGGCCGAGCGTCACGCTGGCGAGGAGCGAAAGGATGAACAGATCGGCGCGCATCACGCGCAAGGGCGAGCTGCCCTCGGCGGCGACGTCGA
>JANNKS010000195.1:0-4025 GCA_031396425.1 Rhizobacter sp.
GCCGTCGCCGAGGCAGCGTTCGAGGTGCTCTTCGAAGCCGGCCCGGTTCAGGAGGCCGGTCAGTGGGTCGCGCTGGCTCAGCTGCAGCAAGCGCACCGCTTCCTGTTTCTGGAAGGTGATGTCCTGGGCAATGCTGACGAAACCGTCGATCGCGCCATTGTCCAGCCGCAACGGCACGTAGCTGATCGCCAGGTGACTCGCGTCGCGGCGCTCGGCGTAGTGCTTTTCGAAGTTCACGGTTTCACCGCCCAGCACGCGTTCCACCGAGCTGCGGCTGCGCTCGAACTCGTCGCGGCCCAGCACGACCTCCATCGTGTTGCCGACGATGCGCTCGCGCGTCGCGCCGAACCAGCGCTCGAAGCTGCGATTCACGAAGCGGTAGCGCAGGTCGGCGCCGACGACGGCAACGAAGGCGGGAATCGCGTCGGTGACCGAGCGCAGCGTCGAGGTCTGGCGCTGCAGATCGCGCTTCGAGTGCGCCTGCTCCGAAACGTCGCGCATCACGGCCGAGTAGTGCTCGATGCGGCCGTTTCGGTCGCGGTGCGCGATCACCATGTGGCTCACCGGAATCTCGCGCCGGTCGGCGCCGTAAACCGTCGTTTCGCCGAGCCAGATGCCGAACGCATTGACATTCGGCGTGATCACGCGGGTGAACAGCTCGTTCGTCTGGGGTGGGTTGAACTCGGCAAAACTGCGTTGCTCGAGCGGCTGATCGGCGCCCAGGCCAGTGGCGCGGCGCGCCGCCGGGTTCATGTAGATGATGTTGCCGCGCGCATTGGTCTGCACGACATAGTCGCTCGTCATGTCGAAGATCGTCGTCAACAGGCGCGACGACTCCTCGGCGGCAATGCGATCGGTGATGTCTTCGATCGTGCCGACATGGCCTTCGAGGCGGCCGTCGGTCACGAGCGGTGCGGTTCGCACCGCGAGCACGAGCTTGCGCCCGTCGGGGCGCGTGAGGCGCACGGTCGAGTGCACCGATTGTTGTTGCGCGAGCGCGGCCAGCCAGCCGTTCCAGGCCCTGTCGCGCTGCTCAGGCCGCACGAGCTGCAGCCAGCCGTTGCGCTGCGCCGCCTCGCGCGACAGGCCATGCTGGGCCAGGTAGGTCTCGTTGACATAGCCGAGCGTGCCGTCGAGATCGGCGCGGAACATGCCCAGGGGCGAGGCCTCGGTGACGGCGGCGAGTTCGGCCTGGCGCTGTCGCAACGCCAGCATCAGCGCTTCGAACTCGCGCGCCAGTTCGCCGCGCTCGTCCTGGCCCGCCGTGTCAAGGCGCAGTTCGGCGCCGGGGTTGCGGCGCAGCGTGCGGATGGCGGTGTGCAGCGTCGACAGCGGGCGCAGCAGCCAGTGCATGCCGAGCCAGACGCACAGGGCCGCGGCGAGGCCGATCGCGGTCAGTTGCCAGACGAGGCGCTGGCCGGCCACCCGCACGGGCGCATTCGCCTCCGCGGCGGGCAGCACGACGCGCAATTCCCAGTCGACGCTGCGCACAAGCTTGCGGGTGACGATGTCGCCCGTGTCGGCCGCGACCGGCGCCGCTGCGCTGAGCAGGCGCGCCGGATCCGGGTGCACGACGACCACCGGCGCCGCGCCCGTGGTCACCACTTCGAAGTGGCCGCTGCGCCCCACCCGCGACTGCGCCAGCTGGCCGAGCATGTTGGCGCGTTGCAGGTGCAGGCCGCCGGCCACGGCGGCGATCAGCCTGCCCTCGCCATCGCGCACCGGTGCCAGCATCAGCACGCCGGCGCCTTCGCCGGTGCGCGCCTGCACCGGCTTCGAAAGGGTTGATTGCCCGCTGGCGAGGAAGCGCTGGAAGTAGTCGCGGTCGCGCACGCTCACCCGGGCGGCGCCCGGCATCACGGGTTCGTTGGCGATCACGTCGCCGGCCAGCGAGACGATGCCGATGCCGTCGAACAGGGGTCGGGCCGGCGAAACGCGGCGCAGGAAATCCTGCCGCGCGTCGGGGTCGGCCAAGGTGCGCGCATCGAGCAAGGTGCCCGATTGCTCGAGCACCGCGAGGTGGGTTTCGAGCTTGTCGGCCAGGTCTTCGGCGACGCTGCTGGCCAATGCCTCCTGCTGCTCGCGCAGCAGCGCCACGAAGTCGTCGCCGAGCTGGCGTTGCTCCACGACACCCACGGCCGCGAGCCACGTGACAACGAGCGCGGTCGCGAGCCCGGTGGCCTTGGTTTTGAGGGTCAGTTTCACAACCCTGCAAGTCTCATTCGCGGCGCGGTCGTTCGATCGCTCGAATTGACGGGCTGAAGGGGTGCTTTCCCGGTTGGGCCGGAGGTTGTCGAAGCTGCCCTTGCGTTTGCCGGACGCGTCAGAATCGCCTGCAGCGCCGTTTCGCAACGACCCATGCCCACCCCATGATCGATTCGAGTTCACCCCCTCTGGCCCGCGGCGGCAAGGCCATCGCGGGAGCGCCGCTGGGCATCCTGATGCTCGAAGCGTGGTTCGCACGCGTTCCCGGCGACATGGGTAATGCGCTGACCTGGCCATTTCCGGTGCTGTACCGCGTGGTGCGAGGCGCCAGCCCGCAACACGTGGTGTTGCACGCCGGCGCCGGGCTGCTGCCCGATTTCATCGGCGCGGCGCAAGAGCTCGTGCAACTCGGCGCCGAGGCGATCACGACCAATTGCGGGTTCCTGTCGCTGTTCCAGCACGAGCTCGCTGCGGCGGTGCGCGTGCCGGTCGCCACGTCGTCGCTGATGCAGGTCAGCGCGGTGCAGGCGACGCTGCCGCCGGGCCGGCGCGTCGGCGTGATCACGGCGAGTGCCGCCACGCTCAGCGCCGCCCATCTGCAGGCGGCGGGCGTGCCGCTCGATACCCCGCGGGTGGGCCTGGAGAACGGTCGCGAACTGTTCCGCGTGCTGGTGCTGGCCGAGAAAGACGAGCTCGACGTTGCACGGGCCGAACAGGACGTTCTCGATGCCGGTCGGGAACTGATGGCGCACCACCCCGAGGTCGGCGCGATCGTGCTCGAGTGCACCAACCTGCCGCCGTACGCCGCCGCGCTGCGCGCCGAGCTCGGCGTACCGGTCTACGACGTCTATTCGATGATCAGTTGGTTCCACGCCGGGTTGCGGCCGCGGGTGTTCCGCTGATCGGCCCGCGCCGGGCGGCGCGGTGCTGCGCGGCGCCAGGCCGACCAGACGGGCTCAGTGTGCGGCGGCGGTCGCCTCCAGCCAGGCGGCGACGGCGTGATTGAATTCATGCGGCTTGTTCTTCATCACCCAATGCCCGGTGTCGAATTCGAGCGCCTGGCTGCCGGGCCGCGCCCGCAGCGCCTCGACCCACGCAGCCGATTGAAACTGGAACGGCTTCCTGCGCCCGTAAAGGTAGAGCATCGGCCAGCGGGGCACGAACGGCACGGCGTGCCGGTAGCCGCCGTGCGCACCGGTCCAGGCGATGTGGTAGGGGTAGTTCATCGCCGCACCGATGAACGTCGGGTCGCTGCGGCAACGCGCGGCGCGCGCCATTGTGCGCGTCATGCGGTCGCCGATGCGCCCGCCGATGCGCCAGGCGATCACCAGCCAGGCCTGGTAGGCGAACACCATCGCCTTGGCCTTGAGCAGCATGCCCTGCCGGTGCGCGCGCGAACCGGCGTCGCCGACGTCGACGCCGACGATGCGTTGCACGAGTTCAGGGTGCCGCATCGCGAACTGGTAGCCGAACACGCAACCCCAGTCGTGCAGCAGCAGCGTGACCTTCCCGCCCGGGCAGATGGTTTCGACGATGTGCTTCAGCGTCGCGACGATTTCGTCGAGCGAAACCGCGCGAGCCGGCTTGCCGATGTCGAAGCCCGGCAGGGTGAAGCGCACGCAGCGGTGGCGCGCCTGCAGAAACGCCACCTGCGCGTCCCACAGACGGTAGGTGTCGGGCCAGCCGTGCACCATCACGAGGGTGTCGGCGCCGTTGCCCTCGATGTGCACGTCGACGCCGTCGATGGTCTGCACGGTGTCCTGAGCGCCTATCATTTGCACCCCACTTCCGGATTTCGCCGATGAAACTCACCCATTGTC
>JANNKS010000223.1:0-7209 GCA_031396425.1 Rhizobacter sp.
GCTCGCATCTCGTATCGGCTGCAGGTTCGGTGGGCCGACGGCAACACCCAGACAATCGACGACCCGTATCGCTTCCCGCCCGTGCTGGGCGACATGGATGTCTGGCTGATGGGCGAAGGCTCGCACCTGCGACCCTATGAAGTGCTGGGCGCCACGCAACGCAGCATGCTCGGCGTGGCCGGTACTGCGTTCGCCGTCTGGGCGCCGAACGCGTCGCGCGTCAGCGTGGTCGGTGACTTCAATGTCTGGGACGGCAGGCGCCACCCGATGCGGCTGCGCCGCGAATGCGGCGTGTGGGAGATTTTCCTGCCCGGCGTCGGGCAAGGCGAGCGCTACAAATTCGAGATTCGCTCACGCGACGGGCACGTGCTGCCGCTCAAGTCGGACCCGTATGCGATGCAAAGCGAGCTGCGCCCTGCCACGGCGAGCGTGGTCACCGCGATGCCGGCTTTCGCACCGCCCAGCGAGGCCAGGCGCAGCGCGAACGCCCTCAACGCACCGGTGAGCATCTATGAAGTGCACCTGGGTTCGTGGCGGCGCAAACCCGAAGAGGGCAACCGCTGGCTGAACTGGGATGAGCTGGCTGGCACGCTGGCACCCTATGCGCGCGAGATGGGCTTCACCCACCTCGAGCTGCTGCCGGTCAGTGAACATCCGTTCGACGGCTCCTGGGGTTACCAACCGCTGGGCATCTACGCCCCGACCTCGCGCTTCGGCGACGCACCGGGTTTCCGCCGCTTCGTCGACGCCTGCCACGCGCAGGGCCTGGGCGTGATCCTCGTTTGGGTGCCCGCGCACTTCCCGTACGACGCGCATGGTCTGGCGCAGTTCGACGGCAGCCACCTGTACGAATATCGCGACCCCAAGGAAGGCTTCCACCAGGACTGGAACACGCTGATCTACAACTTCGGCCGAACCGAGGTGCGCAATTTCCTGGTCGCCAATGCGCTGTTCTGGCTCGAGCGCTACAACGTCGACGGCCTGCGCGTCGATGCGGTGGCATCGATGCTCTACCGCGACTACAGCCGCGAACCCGGCCAGTGGGTGCCCAACGTGCACGGCGGGCGCGAGAACCTGGAGGCGATTGCATTCCTGCGCCGCATGAACGAAGTGATCGGCATCGAGCGGCCGCAGGCGGTGAGCTTCGCCGAAGAATCGACGGCATTCCCCGCCGTGTCGCGCCCGACCTATGCGAACGGCCTGGGCTTTCACTACAAGTGGAATATGGGCTGGATGCACGACACGCTGCAGTACATGGCGCGTGACCCGATCCACCGCAAACACCACCATGGCGAACTGACGTTCGGCCTGATCTACGCCTTCAATGAAAACTTCGTGCTGCCGCTCTCGCACGACGAGGTGGTGCATGGCAAGGGCTCGTTGCACGACAAGATGCCGGGCGACCGCTGGCAGAAGTTCGCCAACCTGCGCGGCTACTACGGTTTCATGTTCGGCCACCCCGGCAAGAAGCTGCTTTTCATGGGCTGCGAATTCGCGCAGGCGCGCGAATGGAACCACGAGCACAGCCTGGACTGGCACCTGCTCGCCGACGCGATGCACGCCGGCATGCACCGCCTGGTGCGCGACCTGAACCAGCTGCTGCGCAGCACACCGGCACTGCACCAGCTCGACTTCGTGCCGGCGGGCTTCGAATGGATCTCGCTCGATGACGCGGAACAATCGGTGCTCAGTTTCATCCGCCGCGGCGAGGCCGGCGCCCCGTTGATCGTGGTGGTGTGCAACTTCACGCCCACCGTGCACCACCACTACCGCGTCGGCGTGCCGCAGCCGGGCACCTACCGCGAGCGGCTCAACACCGACTCGGCGCATTACGGTGGCAGCAACGTCGGCACGCCGTATGGGCAGGTCAGCAGCCAGCCGGTGCCGTGGAACGGCCGGCCGCATTCGATCGAACTCACACTGCCGCCCTTGGCGAGCCTGTTCTTCGAATGCAAAGCGTGAGCGGCCTGCAGCCCGGCCGGCCCTGGCCGCTGGGTGCGTCGTGGGACGGTCGCGGTGTCAACTTCGCGGTCTATTCCGGCCATGCGCAAAGCATGGAGCTGTGCCTGTTCGACGCCGATGGCCGGCATGAACAGTCACGCGCTGCCCTGCCCGGCCACACGCACGACATCTGGCATGGCTACCTCGAGGGCGGCGCACCGGGGCTGGTGTACGGCTACCGCGCGCATGGCCAGTGGCGCCCGGACCGTGGCCACCGCTTCAACGCGCACAAGCTGCTGCTCGACCCGTATGCGCGCGAGATCGTCGGCGCCTTCGAGTGGCGCGACGAGCAGTTCGGCGGCGACCCGCGCCACACCGGACACCTGGACGCGCGTGACAACGCGGCGTTCGCCCTCAAGGCGCGCGTTGTCGACCCGCGCCATGCCTGGGGCACCGATGCACATCTGCACACCGCGCTCGAAGACACCGTGCTCTATGAGGTGCACGTCAAGGGGTTCACGAAGCTGCACCCTGATGTTCCAGCCGCACAGCGTGGCACCTACGCGGGCCTGGCCAGCGACGCGGCAATCGCACACCTGAAGCGGCTCGGCGTGACGGCCGTGAACCTGCTGCCGGTGCACCAGCACATCGACGAGCAGCGGCTGCATCGCCTGGGGCTGTCGAACTACTGGGGCTACAACACGATCGGCTTCTTCTGCCCCGATCCCGCCCTGGCCAGCGGCGCCGATGGCGCGTCGGCGCGCGCCGAACTCCGCACCATGGTCAGGCGCCTGCACGCCGCGGGAATCGAGGTGATCCTCGACGTCGTCTACAACCACACCGCCGAGAGCGACGAACACGGCCCGACGATCAGTTTTCGCGGTCTGGACAACGCGGGCTACTACCGGCTCGAGACGCACCACGGCTCGCACTATGAAAACCACACCGGCTGCGGCAACACGCTCGACTTGCGCCAACCGCGCGTGCTGCAGCTGGTGCTGGACAGCCTGCGCTTCTGGGCCGGCGAGATGCATGTGGACGGATTTCGGTTCGACCTGGCCCCCGGTGCTGGGCCGCACCGATCACGGTTTCGACAAGCATGCGGCCTTCTTTGCAGCAGTGGCCCAGGACCCGCTGCTGTCGCGCCTGAAGATGATTGCCGAGCCCTGGGACATCGGGCCCGGTGGCTATCAGCTCGGTGGCTTCCCGCGCGGCTGGCTCGAGTGGAACGACCGATTCCGCGACACGATGCGCGGGCTCTGGGTCGAGCAGGGGGCGAACCGCGGCGAATTTGCGCAGCGGCTGTGCGCGTCGTCCGATGTGTTCCAGGCGCAGGGCCGTGCGCCGGCCGAATCGGTGAATTACGTGGTCTCGCACGACGGTTTCACATTGCGCGACCTGGTGAGCTACGACCACAAGCACAACCTGGCCAACGGCGAAAGCAATCGCGATGGCCATGGCCACAACCACAATCACAACTTCGGCGCCGAGGGGCTGACGAACGACGCCACGATCAACGAGCAGCGCGCGCGCCTGCAACGCGCCCTGCTCTGCACCGCGCTGCTCGCGCAGGGCACGCCGATGCTCGCCGCCGGCGACGAACTCGGCCACACCCAGGGTGGCAACAACAACCCCTATTGCCAGGACAACACGATCACCTGGATCGACTGGACGAAGGCCGACGCCGACTTGATCGCCTTCACCAGCCGTGTGCTGGCGCTCAGGCACCAGGCGCTGCCGCTCGGCAACCGCTGGTACGACGGCCTGAGCGATTCCAAGGGCCTGCACGACCTGGCGTGGCTGCGCACCGACGGCCAGCCACTGCAGGGAGACGAATGGCGGCACAGCGGCAACCCCGTGCTGGGTTGCCTGATCGGCAAGCCTGCGCGGGCCAAGGCGCCCTTGCTGTGGCTGATCAACGGCTGCGCACATGACGCCGACTTTCGCCTGCCGGCCGGGCTGTGGCAGATGGTGCTCGACACCTCTCACGCACGCGGCGTCGGCCACTGGAGAGGCCAGGGTGAGGTGGCGCTGCCTGTACCGGCGCGCAGCATGTTGTTGTTCAGCGCGGCAGGCAACACGTTCGAGTTTTGAAGGAGCTCCTGGCGATGCGCTTTCCCCGCTCCAGCGGCGTGCTGCTGCACCCGACCTCGTTGCCCGGCCCGTCGGGCTCGGGCGACTTCGGGCCGGCCGCTTACCACTTTATCGACTGGCTCGTCGCGGCCGGACAGCGCCTGTGGCAGTTGCTCCCGCTGGGAGGCATCGGAGCCGGCAATTCGCCCTACATGAGCACCTCGGCATTTGCCGGCAACGTATTGCTGATCGACCTGGGCGAACTGCAGCAGCGCGGCTGGCTGAAGGCCGACGACCTGATCGCCGACCCGGCGTTTGCCGACCAGCGCATCGTGTTCGACAAGGTCGTTCCTTATCGCCTGGCCCGGCTGGCGCGCGCGGCGCAGAGTTTCGCCGCCACCGCGACACCGGCCCAGCGCGATGCATTCAAAGCGTTCTGCGAAGAGCAGCAAGACTGGTTGCACGACTACGCTTTGTTCATGTCGCTCGCCAACCAGTTCGAATGGGCCGACTGGAGCGAATGGGACACCGCCCTGCGCCTGCGTGACGCTTCGGCGTTGCACGCGGCAGCACAGGCGCAGGCATCCCACCTGCATTTCTGGAAGTTCTGCCAATGGAGCTTCTTTCGCCAGTGGCGCGCGCTCAAGGCCTACGCCAACCAGCGCGGCGTCGAGATCATCGGCGACGCACCGATCTTCATCGCCTGCCAGAGCGCCGAAGTCTGGGCGCGCCAGGAGCTGTTCGAGCTCGACCCGCAAGGTCGGCCGCAGGTGGTGGCGGGCGTCCCCCCGGACGCGTTCAGTGCCACCGGCCAGCGCTGGGGCAACCCGCTGTACCGGTGGAGCGCCCACGCCGACGAGGGCTTTGCCTGGTGGGTCGGACGGATTCGACGCACCTTCGAACTGGTCGACATCGTGCGCATCGACCACTTCCGTGGTTTTGCCGCCTACTGGGAAATCCCCGCCAGCGCCCCCACCGCCATCGAGGGTTGCTGGCGGCCTGCGCCCGGTGAAGCGCTGTTCAAGGCGATCGCCAAGGCACTTGGCCCCTTGCTCATCATTGCCGAAGACCTGGGTGTGATCACGCCCGACGTGGTGGCACTGCGCAAGAAGTTCGCCTTCCCCGGCATGCGCATCCTGCAGTTCGCCTTCGGCGGCAAGAATGACAACCCGTATCTGCCCCACAACTTCGAAGCCGACAGCGTGGTCTACGCCGGTACGCACGACAACGACACGACGCTGGGATGGTGGGCGAACGCCAATGCGGGCGAGCGCAGTCACGCGCTGTCTTACCTGGGCAGTGCAGGCAAAGAAATTCACTGGGACCTGATGCGCGCCGCTGCCGCCAGCGTCGCAGACACCGCAGTGCACACCATGCAGGACGTGCTGGGCCTGGGCGGCGAGCACCGCATGAACTTCCCAGGCCGGGCCGAGGGCTATTGGGAGTGGCGCTTCGCCTGGTCGCAGGTGCTGCCCGAACATGCGCAGCGCCTCGCCGAACTGGGTGTGCTGTACGGGCGCAACCCGGGGGCAACGCGCAGCACATAGGCGAGACGGCACCCGGCCAAAGTGCTGCGCAGCGCGCCCGAAAAGCGCAGCGCGCGCCAACAAAAAGGGCGCCCGAAGGCGCCCTTTACTTTCATCGTAGCGTTTCGCTCAGCGAACCACGGCGATCTGTTCGCGCTTCTCACCCTTGTAGGTGAACAGCGTCAGCGCGCCGTTCTTCACGTCGCCCTTGGCATCGAACGAGATCGTGCCGGTCACGCCCTTGTAGCCTTCCGTCTTCGCCAGCACCGGCAGGTACTTTGCGGGTTCGGCCGAGCCGGCCTTGACCATCGCTGCGACCATCACGTTCAGGGCGTCGTAGACGTACGGAGCATAGACCTGCACGTCGAGGTTGTACTTGGCCTTGTAGCGCTTGTAGAAGTCTTCCATGCCGGCCTTCTGGGTGCCTTCAACGCCACCCGCCTCTGCGCAGACCACCTGTCCGTCGGCCATCGAGCCGGCAGCCAGCTTGGGCAGTTCGCCCGAGCAGATGCCGTCGCCGCCCATGAACTTGGCATCGATGCCAAGCTGCTTCATCTGGCGGATCATCGGGCCGGCCACGGCGTCCATGCCACCGAAGAACACCACGTCAGGTTTCTTCGACTTGATCTGGGTCAGGATGGCCGTGAAGTCGGTCGCCTTGTCGGTCGTGAACTGGGTGTCGGCAATCGCGCCACCGGATGCCTTGACGGCCTTGGAGAACTCTTCGGCAACGCCCTGGCCGTAGGCCGTGCGGTCATCGATCACGGCGATCGACTTGCCCTTCAGTTCCTTAACGGCATAGCGGCCCAGCGTGCCGCCCAGATGCACGTCGTCAGCGACGACGCGGAACGCGGTCTTGTAGCCGTTGCGGGTGAACTTCGGATTCGTCGCCGACGGCGAGATTTGCGGAATGCCGGCGTCGCTGTAGATCTTCGAAGCGGGAATCGAGGTGCCCGAATTCAGGTGGCCGATGACGCCCATGACCTTCGAGTCGACCAGCTTGTTGGCGACCGCGGTGCCCTGCTTCGGATCGCCAGCGTCGTCTTCGGCGAGCAGCTCGAACTTGGCCTTCTTGCCACCGATGGTGACGCCCTTGGCGTTCAGCTCCTCGATGGCCATGCGGGCGCCGTTCTCGTTGTCCTTGCCCAGGTGGGCGATGCCGCCGCTGGTCGGACCGACGTGGCCGATCTTGACGACCAGGTCCTGCGCCGAAACGGCGCCACTGAACATCACCACCGCCGCAGCGGCGATCACGTTGAATTTGAACTGCATGCAATACCTCCGGTTTGAAATGGAAATCATCCGATCGGGACCCTCGCCCGAAGCGCGAGACGATACCCCAAATGGCGAGCGTTTTTGACGAGCGTTTACGGCACCCGCCGCTACAACGAACCCCAAGCCGAGCCGTTGACCGAGCGGACCCTTGGCTTCACTCGTCGCGGCGTCGGGCGAGTTCCTGGGCGACCGAACGGGCGACAGCGTCGCGCAGCGTCGCCGTCAGCTCCTTGCGGGCGTCCCGGATCAGCGCGTCGGCGGCCCGCGCCAGTACCGGCGCGAGCGCCTCGCGCAGGCGAACCTCGAGCATCAGATCGAGCTGGCGCTGCAGGTCGGCGAGAACGCGCTGGCTCAGCTGCGCCTCGGTGACCGGCGGCGCTGCCGGGGCGACGGG
>JANNKS010000235.1:0-1714 GCA_031396425.1 Rhizobacter sp.
TCGGCAATTGGCGCGGGGTGTACGGCGCGCCGGGCATCAGCGCCGAGCAGCGCAAGGCGTTGATCGATTTGGTCGTCAAGGCGACCAAGTCGAAGGCGTGGGCCGAGTCGCTTGAAAAGAACGGTTGGACGCCGGCGCTGATGACGGGTGCCGACTTCGAGAAATTCGTCGACGACGAATTCGCCAGCCTGCGCGCCGTCATGGCCAAGTCCGGGATGCTGGGGTGAAACCCGGCCAGGCCCACGCGCTGATCGGCGCGGGGGTGGCGGCGATCGGTCTGGTCTTCGTCGCGGGTGCGACGTCGATCAGCTCCGACGCCGGCTACGGAGGCGTTGGCCCGAACTTCCTGCCTTGGGTGGTCGGCGTCGCGCTGTTGCTGTGCGCAGCCGGGCTGGTGTGGGAGGCCCGCAGTGGCGGCTTTCGCGACATGGAAGAAGGTTCGGGCGGCGAACGTGCCGATTGGCCGGGCTTCGTCTGGGTATCGGCCGGGCTGCTGGCGAACGCCGCGCTGATCACGACCATCGGGTTCATCTTCAGTTGCACGCTGTGCTTCGTGCTCGCAGTGCGCGGTTTCAAGTCGTCCCAGGGGCGGCTGGATCTGTCGCCGCGCGCCTGGTTGACTGATGCGGCGATCGGCGCCGCGATCGCTGCACCGGTGTTCTGGATGTTCACCCAGCTGCTCGCGATCAACCTGCCCGGTCTGACCGGCACAGGGTGGCTTTGATGGACATCGGCAACCTGCTGCTGCAGGGTTTCATCACCGCGGGAACGCCGATCAACCTGATGTGGGCCCTGCTCGGCTGCACGCTCGGCACGGCGATCGGTGTGCTGCCCGGCATCGGGCCGGCGACGGCGGTGGCGATGCTGCTGCCCATCACGCTGAAGGTCGACCCGACCGCTTCGATGATCTTCTTCGCCGGCATCTACTACGGCGCGATGTACGGTGGTTCGACGACTTCCATCCTGCTCAATACGCCCGGCGAGTCGGGTTCCATGGTGACCGCCATGGAAGGCAACAAGATGGCAAAGAACGGGCGCGCTGGTGCCGCGCTGGCCACTGCGGCGATCGGCTCGTTCGTCGCTGGCACGATTGCGACCGTGCTCGTCACTTTCTTTGCGCCGCTGGTGGCCACCCACGCCGTGAAGCTCGGGCCCCCCGAGTACTTCATGCTGATGGTGCTTGCGTTCTGTACCGTCAGCGCGGTGCTTGGCAAGAGCACCTTGCGCGGTTTGACGGCACTGTTCATCGGGCTGGCGATGGGGCTGGTGGGCATCGACCAGATCTCCGGCCAGGCGCGCTACACCGGCGGCGTGTCGGAATTGACCGACGGCCTCGAGGTGGTTCTGGTCGCGGTCGGCCTGTTCGCTGTGGGTGAGTCTCTGCACGCGGTGCTGTTCGAGGGTCGTGTCGTCCAGACCCAGAACAAGATGAGCAAGGTCCACATGACTGGCACCGAGTGGCGCCGCTCCTGGCCGGCGTGGCTGCGCGCGACGTTCATCGGGTTTCCGTTCGGCACCATTCCGGCAGGTGGCAGTGAGATCCCGACCTTCCTGAGCTATGCCACCGAAAAGAAGCTCTCGAAGCACAAGGAAGAGTTCGGCAGCACCGGCGCGATCGAAGGCGTGGCCGGGCCCGAGGCGGCCAACAACGCGGCCATCACGGCGACGCTGATCCCGCTGCTCACGCTGGGCATCCCGTCCTCGAATACCGCCG
>JANNKS010000257.1:0-19284 GCA_031396425.1 Rhizobacter sp.
CGCGCGCCTGCCGCACGAGGAGCTCGAAGCGCTGTTCATCGGCTACGGCTACGAGCCGTTTTTCGTCGAAGGCGACGAGCCCCTGAAGATGCACGCACTGATGGCCCAAACGCTCGACGCCGCAATTCGCAAGATCCGCGCGATCCAGACGGCGGCGCGAACCCAGGGCGAGACGAAGCGGCCGCGCTGGCCGCTGATCATCCTGCGAACACCCAAGGGCTGGACCGGGCCGAAGAGCGTGGACGGCCAACAAACCGAAGGCACCTGGCGCTCGCACCAGGTGCCGCTTTCCGAAATGGCGAGCAAGCCCGGGCATGTGAAGCTGCTCGAAGACTGGATGAAGGGCTATCGGCCCGACGAGCTGTTCGATTCGAGCGGCGCGTTGCGGGCCGAACTGCGCGCCCTCGCGCCGACCGGCGCTCGTCGCATGGGCGCCAACCCGCACGCGAACGGCGGATTGCTGCTGAAGGACCTGCGGCTGCCGGACTTCCGCGATTACGCGGTGAAGGTCGCGAAACCCGGCGGCGCGAACGCCGAAGCGACGCGTGTGATGGGCACCTTCCTGCGCGACGTCGTGAAGCTCAACGCCGATCACCGCAACATCCGGCTGGTGAGCCCCGATGAGTTTGCGTCGAACCGCTGGGGCGCGGTGTTCGAAGTGACGAACCGGGTCTGGATGGCCGAGCGACTCGCGGGCGACGACCACCTCGCGCCCGAAGGCCGCGTGATGGAAATGCTCTCCGAGCACACCTGCCAGGGCTGGCTCGAGGGCTACCTGCTGACCGGCAGGCACGGTTTCTTCTCGTGCTACGAGGCGTTCATCCACCTGATCGACTCGATGTTCAACCAGCACGCCAAGTGGCTCAAGGTCGCATCCAAGGAGATCGCCTGGCGGCGCCCGGTCGCGTCGCTCAACTACCTGCTGACATCGCACGTCTGGCGCCAGGACCACAACGGCTTCTCGCACCAGGACCCGGGTTTCATCGACCACGTCGTCAACAAGAAGGCCGACGTGATCCGCGTCTACCTGCCGCCCGACGCCAATACGCTGCTCGTCGTGACCGATGTCTGCCTGCGCAGCCGCAACCTCGTCAACGTCGTCGTCGCCGGCAAACAACCGCAGCAGGTCTGGCTGACGATGGATCAGGCGATCAAGCATTGCGCGACCGGCATCGGCATCTGGGAATGGGCGAGCAACGACTACGGCGCCGAGCCCGACGTGGTGATGGCGTGCGCCGGCGACATTCCAACGCTCGAAACGCTCGCCGCGGTCGACCTGCTGCGCCAATGGGTACCCGACCTGAAGGTGCGTGTCGTCAACGTCGTCGACCTGATGACGCTGCAGCCCAAGGAGGAGCACCCGCACGGCCTGTCGAACCGCGACTTCGACGCGCTGTTCACGACCGACCGGCCGATCATCTTCGCCTACCACGGCTACCCGTGGCTGATCCACCGCCTCACCTACCGGCGCACCAACCATCCGAACCTGCACGTGCGCGGCTACAAGGAGGAAGGCACGACCAGCACGCCTTTCGACATGGTGGTGCGCAATGACCTCGATCGCTTCCACCTGGTGGCCGACGTCGTCGAGCGTGTCGAGCGCCTCGCGCCGATCCGCGCCTACATCAAGCAGCGCGCGCGCGACAAGCTGGTCGAGCACGGCGAATACATCGTGCAACGCGGCACCGACATGCCGGAAGTGGCGAACTGGAACTGGCCGGGCTGAAACAACAGGCACCTGCGTTCCCGGCATCGCCGGGTGAAAGTGCGGCGTCGATCCTGCGGCGAAACTGGGATCGCGGAAGCGCTTCAACCAGATAATCGCCGCTCCCGTCACCCGAACCGCGATCAACCCCCATGAACCGAGTCCTCGCCCACACCGGCGCGCGTTACCCCATCGTGCAGGCGCCGATGGGCTGGATCGCGCGCAGCACGCTCGCCACCGCCGTGTCGCGCGCCGGCGGCCTGGGCATCATCGAAACCTCGTCGGGCGAAACGGCGAATTGCCAGCGCGAAATCACGCAGATGGCGGCGAGCGGCCTGCCGTTTGGCGTGAACCTGCCGATCCGCTTCCTGAAAGACGATGCGATGCTGCGTTTCGTCTGCGAGGCCGGCATCCGCTTCGTCACCACCTCGGCGGGCAGCCCGGCGAAGTTCATCGCGCTGCTGAAGGCCGCCGGCATCGTGGTCTACCACGCGGTGCCGACGCTCGAGACCGCGCTCAAGTGCGTTGACGCCGGCGTCGACGGCCTGGTCGTGGAAGGCTCGGAAGGCGGCGGCTTCAAGAACCCGGAAGAAGTGAGCACGCTGGTGTTGCTGCAGGCGATTCGCGAACGCGTCGACGTGCCGCTGATCGCCGCGGGCGGCATCGTCGACGGTCGCGGCATGGCGGCGGCGTTCGCGCTCGGGGCCGAAGGCATCCAGATGGGCACGCGCTTCGTCTCGAGCACCGAGAGCCCGGTGCATGCCAACTACAAGCAGGCGATCGTCGCGGCCGACGCCACCGGCACCTGGGTGCTGAACAAGAAGTCCACCCCGTGCATCCGCGCGCTCAAGACGAAGCGCACGCAAACGATGCACGAATCCGGCCTGATGCCTGCGGACGCGTTCACCGGCATCCAGAAGGTCTACTTCGGCGGCGACATGGAAGCCGCACCGGCGCTCGCGGGCCAGTCAGCGGGGTTGATCCACGAGGTGCGAACCGTGCAGCAGATCATCGACGACACTGTGGCCGAGTTCCACACGATCTGTGCCCGCCTGGGCGCGCTTGCAACGCAGCCCCATTTCGGTTGAGCTCAGGCTGCACGGCGCACCTCACATCGCATCGAGCGGATAGATCGGCCGTCTGACGTTCTTGAACGCGAGTGCGGCGTATTCGGACGTGCACACCCCGGTTCCAGCACACTCGACCACCGCATGCGCGAGCGACTTCAAGCCAGCGCGCCAATGCACCCGGCTCTTGAGCATCAGGAAGCGTTTCGTCTGCGGCGCGATGCCCACGGCCGTGAATGCTGCGAGGTCGTGCGGCTCGACATGATTGGAGATGACCACGATCTGGATCTTGCCGGTGTCGAACAGCACCGTCGGGCCCATGTCGTTGACTTCGCCGCGCCCCATCGGCCCGAGGTTGCGGTAGCGGCCGTCGCAGATCAGCCGCACCCGGCCGGTCACGCTGCGCGGCTGGCCTTTCAAGCCGATCGAGGGCATGTCGAGCTTGCCGCCGAGCGGCAGCGTGACTTGTGCGCCGATGCCCGCCGCGATCAACTGCTGCACAGCGGCGGGGTCGAAGATCGCGAATGCAGCGGCATCGTCCAGTCCGGCATCGAGCATTGCGCCCAGCACGGTCATGGTGTCCATCGTGCCGCCGGAGGCGCAGTTGTCGCTGTGGTCGAGCAACACCACCGGGCCGCTGCCGGCTGGGTTGGCATCGGCCAGCGTCATGGCCCGCGCCATTGACGCGGCGAGCGGCTCGATCTGGTAGACGAACTTCCTGCGCTGCTCCCAGGCCAGCGCGAGCAACTCATCGCACCAGCGGCGCGCCAGCGCGGCGTCGCCGTTCGTCACCACCACCGCCGACAGCCCGGCGTCGCGGATGTCGGCGTTCGGGAAGCCGACGAAAACGCTCGCACTCAGCGCGCCTTCGGCCTCCATCGCGCGGCAGCGTGCCTGCAGTTCGCGGTTCGGCGAATCGTCGGTGCCCTGGCGCATCACGTGCGGCAGCATCGGCTTGCGGCCCCAGGCCATCGTCGGTCGGGCCTGGCCGGCGAGCAGCGCCAGCACGGCGCGGCCGGCACGCTGGCCGGTTTCGTACATGTCCACGTGCGGGTAGGTCTGGTAGCCGGCGATCGCGGTGGCGTGCTCACCGATCGCATCGTAGAAATTGGTGTGCATGTCCAGCGCCACGCCGATCGGCACCTTGGGCGCGATGGCGCGAATGCGCCGCAGCAACTCGCCTTCACCGTCTTCGTGGGTCTGGGTCACCATCGCGCCGTGCAGGTCGAGCAGCACGGCGTCGCAGCCTTGCGCCACCGCTTCGCAAATGCGCCCGGCGATGTGCTCGAACGCGGCGTCGTGCACCGGGCCGCTGGGCCAGGCGCTGGCGGCGATCGGCAGCACCATCTGCGCGCCGGCCTGCTCGGCCAGGTCAATGAACGCGGCAATCGCCGCGCCGGTGCCCTTGTACGCCGCGAGCACCGCGTCGCCCTCGGGCGGCACGCCGCCCCCGGTGGCGAAACGCGCCAGCGGCGTGGGCACTGGCGAATAGGTATTGGTCTCGTGCTTCATCTGCGCGATGACGAGCTTCATGCTGGTTCTCCCGACCACGTTCAAAGGGTGCGGCGCAAGGCCTCGAAATGCAGCTCCGACTGCAGCCGCTCGCCGTGCGTCTCGCGCCCCACGCGTTCTGCCAGCGACCGTTCCACCGGCGCGAGTGGCCTGCCGGTCGCCTGGGCCAGCACCTGCACCTGGCAGGCGCGTTCCAGGTAGTACAGGTCGTCGTAGGCGTGGTCCAGCCGCGGCCCGCACACGACCACGCCGTGGTTGCCCAGAAACGCCACGTCGGCACCGTGCATCGCATGCGCGATGCGTTCGCCTTCCGAAGCGTCCAGCGCCAGGCCGTTGTACTTCGCATCGATCGCGATGCGGCCGTGGAAGCGCATCGCGGTCTGCGACAGCGTGGTGTCCAGCGCCCGGTCGGACGTCAGCGTCAGCGCCGTGGCGTGCGGCATGTGGGTGTGCAGCACACAGGCCTTGCCCGCGATGCGGTGAATCGCGGCGTGAATGAACATCGCAGTCGCCTCGATCTCGTGCCGCCCGGCGAGCTTGTGGCCACGCACGTCGATCATCACGATGTCGTCCGCCCCCACCTCGTGCCACAACAAACCGCGCGGGTTGAGCAGGAAGCGACCCGAACCGTCGGGCAACTCGACACTGAAATGGTTGCACACGCCTTCGGCCAGGCCGTGATGCGCCGCGGCTCGAAGCGCCACTGCCAGATCGGCGCGCAATTGGGTGACCGAGGCCGATTCAAAGTCAGCCAGATGTGATGCGGGGGTCGTCATGCCATTGAGTCGGGTTGCAGAACTGCCGGGCCTCGGCTCGGCAAAATCCGGCCACAGAGCCTGCGGCCGGGGTTGAAGTCACTCAATCGTCGTCTTCGTCACGGAACAGACCGAGATCAATGGATTCCGCCATCGCGCGATAGCCGGCGTCACCCGGATGCAGGTGATCGCCGCTGTCATACGCGGGCAGGAACCGGGTCGGGTTGCCTGGATCGCGAACCACCTTGTCGAAGTCGATCACCGCGTCATACCCCTTGCTGGTGCGAATCCAGTGGTTCACGGCTTGCCGCTTGGCCTCACCAGCGGCAGTGTAGTAGCCCGGGAAGAAGCCTTCGAACGGGGTCAAGGTGCCGCCGTAGACCTTCAGGCCCAGCGCGCGAGCACGGGCGATGATCTGCTGGTGGCCCTGGATGATCTGGTCGGCGCTCACCTGCTCCGCAGGCAGGCCGAACAGGCCGGGGATGCCGATGTCGTTGATGCCCTCGAGCACGATCAGGTACTTCGCGCCCGTCTGCACCAAGGCATCGCGGTCGAGCCTGGCCAGCGCGTTCGTGCCGATGAAATCATGCAGCACGCGGTTGCCGCTGATGCCGGCATTCAGCACCGCCAGGCGCGACTTGCCGTGGCTGGCCTGCAACCGCTCGGCAAGCCGGTTCGGCCATCGGCGGTTCGCATCGACGCTGGCGGCAAAGCCGTCGGTGATCGAATCGCCCAGGGTCACGATGGCGCGTGTCTTCTTCGAAGCCCGCACTTCGACCCCGCTGAGGAAGTAGTACGACTCGCTGGTCGTGCCTGCCAGGCTGGTCGCGCCGGTGAAGTCACCCGGCACCGAGATGTGGTTGGTCTGCCGGCCGAGCGAGTGCTGGGTCGCCGCAGCGACGTTTCCCGGCAGGTAGATGCTCACCGCCAGGTCGCCCAAAGCTGGCACGTCGAGCTTCACCGGGTCACTCACTGCGAGTGCACCGGCGGGGATCGAAATGGTGGGCGAGCCGTTGAACTTGAGCACCCGGTCGCTCGCCGGTGCGATCGACGCGCCGCCGGTGCTGAGCGCCACATGAGCCGAGCCGATGACCAGCGGGCTGCTGCCATAGGCGTTCGAGAACCGCACCCGCACGCGTTCACCACCGATGCTGGTGTGCACGATCTGCCGCACCGTCTGCCCGTTGATCTGGATCGGCCCGGGCACCCCCTGGGGGCTGGCGCTCCAGGTGCCGACCCAATGGCCGGAGTCGTCCCTGTCGTGTGCGACGACCAGCGGCGCGAGGGCGATGCCCACCAACGCGAGCAGGCCAGCCACGACGCCCGGCAGCGTCCGGCGGCGCAGATGAAAGCCGGTAGGGGCCATGGGCACGGGCGCTTGCCGATCGCGCAACTTCGATAGCAACTGGGCAATGAGTTTCAAGGCTTGTCTCCGCAGGATGTTGTGGTTCGGGACGCAAAGGCGCCCGGCCGCGCGGGGTTGGCTGGGTCACCCCGCACTGGCGCCATCGTTTTACAGCCCGGCTGCACCCACGTCATCCGCGTTTGCCCTTTCGCGGTAGTCACGTTGGTGACAACTGTCGGCGAGCACGCTCAGTTGAACGGGGAATAGCGACCGTCGCGAGCCCCCGGCTCCGGCGCAAAGCTGATGCGCCGCCGCTCGTCGATGCGCTCGCGCCAGCCATCCACCAACTGCCCTTCGACCAATTCGTAGCCAAGCAGCGCGAACAGGCGTTCACCCAGGAAGATCGGTCGCGCGTTGCCATACCAGTCGACACACGAGGCCTTGCAGGCATCGTCGCGCGGTGGCCGCGCCTGCGCCTGCAGTTCACCCAATGCGGTGAAGGCCAGGTCACGCTGGCGCAGGTAGACCACGGCGGCTGATCCCTGAGCGCCGGCATAGACCCCCTGGCGCCGCCCGACCGCCTGGCCAAGCACCGGCAGACCGAGCAGACCGGCTTCGGCACCGGTGAGCCGATAGAAGAAGCCATGCGTGCGCGCCTCGCCCTGGCGGGCGCCAGCCATCACGTGGCGGCCCGCCAGGGCCGGCGCCTGGCGGCCGAGCCGCACACTGCTGAAATGCAGATCGGCGCCGGCATTGCCGACCAGAACGGCGTGATCGCCGAGCGCTTCAATGCGCTCCACGTCGTGCTCGGGATGCAACGCCACCGCATCGGCCTTGCCGGCATAGCGCAAAGCCCAGGCTGCAGCGCTGACGGACTTGGCTGCATCGGGATCGGCAGCGAGGGTCCGCCCGGCCTGGCGCCCGCCCCACAGCAACCAGTCGCCGATGAAGCGGTTCTGCACCGAATGGCCGCTCACCGCGGGCAGCGTACGGTAGTGCTCGCGCTGAGCGGCGCCACGCCCGTCGCCGAAGGCTGCCAATGGCACGCGCAGCAGGGCCATCGGGGCACCGGCACTGCCCGGTGCTTCGCTGCCCCACATGCCCTCGCCCGCGCCCGAGTCGCGCAGCAGAACATTCAGGTGGCCACCGCCGTCTTCGAGGAACGACATCGGGTCGATCGGCACACCCGCGGTCTTGAGCGCGCTCGGCGCCGCGCCGTCGAGCGGAAGGCGAAACACTGCCGACAGCGAACTGGGTGACTGCGGCGGCACGGGCCGAGCGGGCCTGGGCCAGATGCGGCCGCGCCAGGCGCTCGTCCAGACGTAGACCGAACCCTGCGAGACGTAGAACACCCGCCCCTGCGGCCCCAGCACGGCGGTCGATTCGCAGCGCATCGTGGCGCTGCCCAGATCGCAGGCCGTCACGCTGTGCAGCGCGAGCGGCTGGGCCGGGTCGAATTCATCGTCGGTGCGGTAGATCCGGGTGGCCGGCAGGATGCGTTCGAACTCGCGCGGTGTGGCGTCACCCTGCCAGCGGCGCACACCCGGCATCATCTGCTCGGGCGCCGGCCCCCAGGCGTGGAGCAGCGTCGGCGTGTAGAACACCAGCTTGGTGCCGACCAACCGACTCGCGTAGTTGCGCGACGAGTAGTAATCGAAACTGCGCAGGTGGTAGGTGGCGCGGTAGGTCAGCGAACCGTTCTCGCCCAGATCGAACAGGCCGATCTCGGTGCCGCCGCGCGCATAGCTGTAGCCGACCACGACGACCGTGGAGCCCGAGATCAGCAGTTCGTCGTACCAGGCGCCCTGCGGGTTGCTGCCCGGCGCATAGGCGTCGAGCACCGCGGCGGGCTGCAGCGCGTCACCACCCACTCGCACCGTGAACAGCCGGCCTCGGCGCAGGATCACTAGGTGCTCACCGGCGCGTTTGACGATGCCGCCTTCGTCGACACCGGGCGTCTGAACGTTGGTGATCGCCTCGGCCGCGGCGCCTGCGGCCGCCTCGCTCTTTGCCAGCACGGCGGGGGCTGCCGCCGGGGGAGCGGCATTCAATGCCATCGTGGCGCTCCCATCGCCCAGCTGCCGGCGTTCGGTGCGCTGCTTTCCCGCCAGGCTGCGCCAGCGCGCCAGCGCCTGGCCCAACTCGGCCTCGCTGCGATACGCCGTCAGCGTGTCACCGGCAGGCCTGATGTCGCCGGCGGCGGCGCTTGCGACGGGCACGCCGCAGCCGCTCAGCCAGGCCAAACAGAAGAAGGTACTGAAAAGCATCAGGCAGCGGTTCCACATAGGGGCCTCCAGACAATGGACCCTGGCTTGTACGGGCCGCTGCGACCGACGGGGTGAAACGGTGTGGCAACTCCTGGCCTGTCCGAACGGACAGGGCCGAACCCATAGGCCGGATCGTTGCCATGCCATAGCATGTTGCACATGTACGCTGCGGCCCCACACGACTTGAACCGAGTCTTCGCCGAAGCCCTGACGGAACGTCTTCGCCGCCACGATCGGCTGGAAATGCACGCCGAACAGCTGCACGAAGGTGCTGCAGGCGATCCACGATGGTTGGGCCGCGCGCTGCTGTTGCGTGGCTATTCGGCCCGTTATCAGGGGCAGGCCGAGCAAGCCGAGGCGCTGGCGTCCGAGGCGCTGGCGATGCTCGCTTCGGCTGCTGACCCGGCCGGTTGCGCCGACTGCCGAGACCTGATCGCGGGCTGCCTGTCGAGCCGCGGCAAGTTTCATGAAGCCTTGAGCGAACTCGCGCCGATTCTGGAGTTGCCCGAGTCGGCTCGCCTGCCCATCGAATGGTTCGTGACGCATGCGCAGCTGGGCATCATTCACGGCCGACTAGGCAACTTTGACGAAGCGCTGCGCTGGTATTACCGCGCCATTGCGACCGCACGCGCCACCGGCGACGCGGCGTGCCAGGCGCTCGCCCTGGGCGGTCTGGGCGGCTACCAGCTCAGCCTGCAGAACATGGATGACGCCGCATCCAGCCTCGACGCCGCCTGGGCCCTGATGGGCGAACAGGGCAAGGAATGGATCCACATCTGGTCGGTGGTGGCGCTGAACCGACTCATGGTGCTGGCCCAGCAGAAACGTTTCGACGAAGCGCTGCCCTTGGCCGAACTGGTGCAGCTCGCCGAGCCCGGCATGTCGGCGGTGAGCCGGCACAAGCGCAAACTGCTGCTGGCGATCACCTGCGCCCAGGCCGGCCAGTTCGAACGCGCGCAGCATTTCCTGGACGAAGGCCTGGCGCTGTGCCGGCAGGACGCCGCGCCACCGCCCGAATGGGTCTGGGTTCAGGCGCAGCTGTGGAACCACGCCGGCAGGCACAGCCAGGCGCTGCAGATCTGTGAAGCCCACTTCGCGGCCGCCGAACAAGACCGGCTTGCCGAGGCGGCCTCGCCCGACGACCTGGTTCGCCTGCACACCGAAATGACGCTCGCGCACGAGGCGCTCGGCCAGCATGCGCAGGCGCTGCGCTCGCAGCGCGCCATGACGGATGCCGAGCGAGAACTGGTCAGCGCCGCGACGCGCGCGCGCCGCATGACGCTGCAGATTCAGTACGAGCTCGACTCGGCACAGAGAGACCGCGACGAAGCGCTGCGGCGCGAACTGGACGGCGCGCGCGAGCAGGCCCGGCTCAGCGAATTGAACGTCGCCCTCGAAGCGGCGAACAACGCGAAGACGCGTTTCCTCGCCGCCGCCAGCCACGACCTGCGCCAACCCGTGCAGGCTCTCGCGATGTACATGGCCGCACTCAAGACGGAGCGCGGCCCCGGCCCGCCCGATTCGCTGGTGAATCGCATGGACCAGTCGCTGCACGCCTTGAGCACGATGTTCGACGTGCTGCTCGACGTGTCGCGTCTTGACGCCGGGCTGGTCAGCGCGAACCTGGAGACGGTGCGCTTGAAGCCGCTGCTGCACCGCCTGGTCGACGAATTCGGGCTGCGCGCCGCCGAGCGCCAACTCAAGTTGCGCCTGCACCTGCCGGCCAACCTGCGCGCGCAGCAACGCGACTTCGCCACCCGCAGCGACGCCGTGCTGCTCGAGCGGTGCCTGCGCAACCTGATCGACAACGCGCTGAAGTACACCGACCGCGGTGGCGTGGTGGTGCGCCTGAAGGCACTGACCTGCGTGCCGCCGCGCTGGCGCGTCGAGGTGAAAGACACCGGAGCGGGCATCGCCGCCGAGCTTCAGTCCCAGGTCTTCGAAGAATTCTTTCAGGTCGGCAACCCGGAACGCGACCGCAGCAAGGGGCTGGGGCTGGGCCTGTCGATCGTGCGGCGCATGTCGGTGCTGCTGGCGCACCCGCTGGGCCTGCGCTCGTCGCCGGGGCGCGGCTGCTGCTTCCATCTGGATCTGCCGTGGATCGAGGTCGAATCACCGGCCGTGAGCCTCGCAGCCGACCGCGACGCGACCTTGGTTGCGAAGGGCCTGATCGTCATCGACGACGACGCCCTGGTGCGCGACAGCCTCAGCACCCTGCTGCAGCACTGGGGCCACCGCGTGATCCAGGGTGCCGACGCCCAGGAAGCGCTGGCGGCCTGGGAAAAGGCGAGCCAGCCCCGTCTGGACGCCGCTGTCGTCGATCTGCGGCTGCGCGAGGGCCACACCGGGTTGGAGGCGATCGCCCTGCTCCGAAACCGGCTCGGCGGCCAGCTGCCGGCGCTGGTGATCACGGGCGATATCGCGCCGCAGCGGTTGCAGGCGCTCAACGATGCAGCCCAGCCCTGGCTGCCCAAACCGTTGATGCCGATGCGCCTGCGCAGTTGGCTCAGCAGCCTGGCATGACATCCATGCGGACGCACCGCAAGTTCGTGCGCTCGCGGCACCTGCCAATCGAGCACTGACACGACACCCATGGCCGCCACCCCCAGCGACGAATTGAACCAGTTGTTCGTGAATGCGCTGGCCGAACGGCTGCGCCGTCAGGACCGCCTGGAGCCGCACGCACGCCGCATGCTGGATCTGGCCGCCGGTGACCCGCGCTGGTTGATGCGCGCGCGGGTCCTGCAGGGCTACGCGGCGGCCTATCAAGGGCGCGTCGACAACGCCCATTCGCTGGCGAGCGAAGCCCTGGCCGAGTTCGAGTCGATCGCCGACATTCCCGGCAGCGCGGCGGGGCGAGACCTGCTGTCGAGTTGCGACATCATGCGCAACGACTTTCGCGCGGCACTGAATGTCCTGAAACCCGTTCTTGCCTTTGAGCAGGCGTCGCGAACCCAGCTCGAATGGTCGGTCACCTACTCCCGCTTTTCCATCATCTACGAACGCCTGGGTGACTTCGACGAAGCCTTGCGATGGCACTACCGTACCCTGCGAGCCGCGCGCGCGTCGGGCGACCCGGCGTCCGAGGCGATGGCCCTCGGCGGGCTCGGCGGTCTTCAGCACAGTCTGCAGAACAACGACGACGCTGCCGACCTGCTGGACAGTGCCTGGCGCCTGCTGGGCGACGAAGGCCAAGCCTGGACGCACACCTGGTCGGTGGTGGCGATGAACCGGCTGATGGTGCTGGCCGCGCAGGCGCGCCTTGCTGAAGCCGTGCCGCTCGCTGAAGCGATTCTCAAGCGTGAATCGGGCATGCCCCCCGGGCCTCGCGCAAAACGCAAAATGCTGCTGGCGAGTGTCTTCACTGCCGCGGGCGACAGCGGCCGCGCTCAAGGTTTGCTCGACGAGGGCATGGCGCTGTGCCCGTCGAATTCGCCGCCGCCGGTGGAATGGGTCTGGGCGCAGGCACAGCTCTGGAACCGCGCGCATCGCCATGCCGACGTCGCGCGCATCTGCGCCGACCATTGCCTGGCCGAAACCCAGGGTGAACTGGCCGAAGCCGACATGCCCGAAGATCTGGTGCGCTTGCACAACGAAGCCACGATCGCCCACGAAGCGTTGGGCAACCACGCTGCCGCCCTCGCCTCGCAACGCGCCTTGATCGTCGCCGAACGCGAACTGGTCAGCGCGGCGGCGCGGGCGCGCCGCACCACACTGCAGGTCCAGTACGAACTCGATTCGGCGCAGCGCGACCGGGACGAAGCGCAGCGCCGTGAACAGACCAGTGCCATCGAACAGGCGCGCCTGGGCGAACTCAACCGTGCATTGCGCGCCGCCAACGAAGCCAAGACGCGTTTCCTCGCCGCGGCCAGCCACGACCTGCGCCAACCCGTGCAGGCGTTGACGATGTACATGGCCGCGCTGAAGCTGGAAGGCGAATCGCATCAACGCCATGGCCTGATGAACCGCATGGACCAGTCTCTGCATGCGCTGAGCAGCATGTTCGACGTGCTGCTCGACGTGTCGCGCCTGGACGCTGGCATGGTGAACGTCCACCGGGGCGTGGTGCGGCTCGACGAGCTGCTGGCCCGGCTCGTCGACGAGCACCGGCTGCGCGCCGAGGCGCGTCGGCTGAAGCTGCGGTTGCGCCTGCCGCTGGCCGCTCCCGCGCCCGCCACCCACAGCGACGCGGTGCTGCTCGAGCGTTGCCTGCGCAACCTGATCGACAACGCGCTGAAGTACACCGTTCGCGGCGGCGTGGTGGTGCGCCTGCGCGCCATGCCTGCCTGTGCGAATGAGCTCGCGAATGACGGCGCACATGACAGCACGAACGGCTGGCGCATCGAGGTGCACGACACCGGCCCGGGCATCGCGCCCGGGCTTCAGGAGCAGGTCTTTGAAGAGTTCTTCCAGGTCGGCAACGAAGAGCGCGACCGCGCCAAGGGTCTGGGGCTGGGGCTGGCCATCGTGCGCCGCATGACCGGTTTGCTCGGCCACCGCCTGAGCCTGTGCTCGCGCCCGGACCGAGGCTGCAGTTTCCGCATCGATCTGCCGTGCGTCGAGCTGCCGGCGCCGGGCGTGCGGCCCGCTGAGCCGAGCGACGCGGCGCGACGCGCGCTCGGCCTGATCGTGATCGACGACGACGCGCAGGTGCGCGACAGCCTGGCGGCGCTGCTCGAACGCTGGGGCCACCGCGTGCTGCAGGGCGCCAGCGCCGACGATGCGTTGCGCGCCTGGCAGCTTGGCGGCCGCCCGACGGTGGACGCAGCGATTGTCGACCTGCGCCTGCGCGGTGGCACCACCGGCCTGGAGGTGATCCGGCAACTGCGCCGCGAGCTCCGGCCGGCGTTGCCCGCACTCGTCGTCACCGGTGACATCGCGCCGCAGCGGCTGCAGCAGCTCAGCGACGCCGCACAGGACTGGTTGCCCAAACCCCTCGCGCCGATGCGCCTGCGCAGCTGGCTGGGCAGCCTGGCTTGAGCGGCCGGCGCGCGCACGCGGGTGCGGCACCGCACCGCCGACCTTCAATCGAGCCGAGCTGGCAGGCCCAGACTCAACGTGCACCCGGGCTGGGGTGGGGCCTCGGGCTGATCCAACCCAGTGCGCAGGCACGCGCCACCGCCTCGGCGCGGCTGGTCGCCTTCGCACGGCTGAAGATTTCACCAAGGTGGTACTTGATGGTGCGCTCGGTCACGCCGAGTTCGCGCGCGATCACCTTGTTCGTCTGGCCGGTGGCAATGCGCTCCAGGATCATCGCCTGGCGCGGTGTGAGCCCGCTGCCGTCGTTGCTGTTCACGGGTGGAAACCACGGCTCGCCATCGAGCATGGCCTGCAGCGCCTGCACCCACAGATCGGGTTCCAGCGACTTGGGCAGGTAGCCCATCAGCCCGGCCTCGCGGGCCTGCGCGCCGAGCCGGGTGTCTTCACTGCCCGAGATGAGAACCCGCCCGGCGGTGGGGTACAGCGCCCCCACCCGTTCGAGCAGGCCGAAACCATCCAGTGCGCCGGGCAGGCGTTGATCGGCCATCACCATGTCGCAGGCGCCACCGCGTTGAAGCAAGTCGAGCGCCTCCTCGGCATGGTTGGCGGTGCGGCAGACGAAATTGGGCGCACGCCGCGCCAGCATCTGCACCACGCCGTCACGGTAGAGCGGGTGGTCGTCGACGATCAGCACGGCGGCACGGGCGATCAGGTTCATGGCGGTACGGATCATAGAGAAAACCCGCACCCCACAACCCTGTCCCAAGGGACAGGGGGCCGCGAATTCACCACGCTGGCGCGATGGGCGGCGCCGCCAGCGCCGCCTCAGCGCAGGCTTGCAGCCAGCACGGCCGCGCGAGTGCTGTCGCCGAACGCCAGGGTCGCGCCGCCGTTGCTGCCCATCGTCACGCGCACCGGACCGTTGTTGCCGTCGCCCACCGCGACGGTCGGCCGCCAGCTGCTCAACGGCGTGTGGAAACGGCGCGCGTTGACGTGGCTCAGCGGGTTGTCGCCACCGGCGACGCGGTCTTGCCAGACGACGATGAAATTGCCCTCGGTATCCACGCCGCTGACCTGCGGGCTGTAGACGCCCAGACCGGTGGTGAGGAAGTTGTTCGGGCTGGGGTCGCTGATCGGCTCCGCCGCTGTCCAGAGGTCGTTCTGGAAGATCCAGCGAAACAGACGCGAGCTGCCGCCGGACCCGCAGCACGACACGCCAAAGACGTGAATGCGGTCGGTGTTGTCGACCACTGCATCCGGCCCGGAGCCGTAGGCATTGGCAATGGGGGCCGGCCCGGCCAACACGACGTTGCTGGCCGCCAGATCCAGGCGCGTCGCCAGCACGCTGCCCAACCGGTTGCTGGTCAGCAGCACCGCCTTGCCGGTGGCGTTCGTGCGCAACACCTCCAGGGGTTGCGCGCTCGAATCCACGGTCAGCAAGGTCGTGCTCCATGCCTGGCCGCCTGCCCGGCGGTTGACCACCGTGCCCACGCCGGTGTGGCGCCAGGCTGCGAGCACGTTGCCCGAGGCGTCGGCCACCACCCGCGGCGCTTCGGTTTCGCTGGACAGCGCCTCGAGCGGCACGCTGCTGTCCAACGTGTTGTTGCCGACGTTGTAGCGGCGCCCCATCACGTCATGCGCGCCCGTGTTGGCGATGCGCTCGCGCCAGACGATCTCGAAAGCATCGCTGCCCACTGCGGCCACGGCGGGCTCGAGCGCGCTGGTGGACTGGAATGAGTTGATGCGCGTAGGCAGCAGCGCCCAGGTGCCCGCCGTCGTGACGTTGGTTCCCGGTGTGTAGAGCGCGCCGCCGACGATGCCGTTGCGGTGCCACACCGCCAGCACGCGACCGTTGGAATTGGCTGCGGCGGCGATCGACGTACCACCTGCGCCGAGGGCCTCGGACGCCTGCAGCACGGCATTGCCCGGTGCGGTGAAGGCGTTGGCCTGGGTGGGGCTGCTGGGGCGCAGCTGGATGCTCGCCTGCACTGCGGCGGCCAGGTTGTTGCCGGTGATGGCCAGCAGGTGCGTGTGCCCGTTGCTGTCCACCACGGTGGCCAGCTGGCGCGCGGCACTGGCCAATGCGTCAGCCGGCGCCGACCATGCCCGTTCATTGACCGTGAGTGTGCGCGTGGTGCTGGTCGTGGTGCCCCCCGTGTTCGTCAGGTTCACGTTGTATTGGGTGCCATTGGCGGCAAAGGAGATCGGGCCGAAGTCCAGCTCGCTTGCATTGGCGCCGGCAAAATTGGTGTTGCTGGTCGCATTGAACCATTGGTAGGCAATGGCGCCGCCGTCGCTGGTCGCGCTCACCGACACCGTGCCGGACCCGCCTTCGCCGAGGCTCAGGCTTTCGGGTTGAGCCGCGATCACGGGTGGCGTCGCGGGTGCCGGCGCGGGCGTGTCGTCGCTGCCGCCGCAGGCAGCCAGGCCGAGCGTCAGAGCCGCGCCGGCGCTGAAAAGCAGTGAGAGTCGTTGAAGCGAATGGTCGATGCGCACTTGGCGTCCTCCGGTTTGTTGAAGGAGCGCACTGTGCGGATCGATTCGCGCGACGAACACTGGCCGTTGGGTCAGTCCCGGGCCGCCGCGGCCACTTCAACTCCGGTCTGCGTGAGGAGGTTCACACGGCCGCCACAGTCGCGCCGGGGCGCGTCGCCCGGCTGTCCACCTGTCACCCTGTTCAATGGGACAGGGTGGCTTGGACATGATGAGCTAGGAAAGACCGATGGGCGCCTTGGGCAAGAGCACTTCGCGGTACAGCGCAAGATACCTGCCGGCCGCCTCGGCCCACGAAAAGTTCTGCGCCATCGCACGAAACATCATCCGGCGCCAGGTGTCGGGTTCCCGGTAGGCCTGCACCGCATGGGCGATCGCGCTTTCCAGCGCGGCCGGGGTGGACGCGTCGAAGGCGAAACCGGTGGCGCGGTCGTCGTGCAGCGCTTCGGGCGTGGCGTCGACCACCGTGTCGGCCAGGCCGCCGACGCGGCGCACCACCGGCAGGCTGCCGTAGCGCAGGCCGTACAGCTGGGTCAGCCCGCAGGGCTCGAATCGCGACGGCACGAGCAGCGCATCGGCGCCGGCAATGAGGCGATGAGCGAGCGCTTCGTCGTAACCGATGCGCACCGCCACCTTGCCCGGGTTCGCCTTGGCAGCGGCGACGAACGCGGCCTCGAGCGAGGGCTCGCCGCTGCCCTGCAGGCACAGCTGCCCGCCCATGCGCAGCAGCGCGGGGAGGGCCGCGAGCACCAGGTCCAGGCCCTTCTGCCCGCTGAGCCGGCTGACCACGCCGAACAGCGGTGCGTCGCCGAGCGACTGCAGACCGAACTCGCTGCGCAAGGCCTGGCGGCAGCGTGACTTGCCGGTCAGGTCGAGCGCCGAGTAGCGTGAAGCCAGCGCGGTATCGGTCTGCGGGTTCCACACCGTGCCGTCGACACCGTTCAGGATGCCCGACACGTCGGCAACCCGGCTGCGAATCACGCCATCCAGGCCGCAGCCGAATTCGTGCGTCGTGATCTCGCGAGCGTAGGTCGGGCTCACCGTCGTGATGCGGTGCGCGTATTTCAGGCCTGCCTTCATGAACGAGATGCGGCCGTGGTACTCGACCCCGTGCGAAGCCCAGTAGCCCGACGGCAGACCGAGCATGCCGAAGTCCCCATGCGTGAACAAGCCCTGATAGGCCAGGTTGTGCACCGTGAAAATGCTCGCCGCCGCGGTGCCGGGGTGGGCCGACATGTAGGCACAGGCCATCGCAGCGTGCCAATCGTGCGCGTGGGCGATCTGCGGCGCCCAGGCCGGGTCCAGTTCGCCAGCGGCCAGGTGCGCCGCCACCCAGCCCAGCAGCGCGAAGCGCTGCAGGTTGTCGACCCATTCAAGCCCGTCCGAACTTTCGTAGGGCCCACCGCCGCGCCGGTACAGGTATGGCGCGTCGATCACGTACACCGGCACGTGGTTGAACGGCATCTGCCCGAGCCGCAGCGTGATGCGCGACGCGCCGAACATCGGGCCGATCTCGCAGACGCGCTTCTGGTGCAACACCGCGTCGGCGATCGCCGGCAGGCCGGGCAGCAGCAGGCGCACGTCGGCGCCGGCTTCGATCAGCGCGCGCGGCAACGCGCCGACGACGTCGGCCAGCCCCCCCGTCTTGACGAGCGGAAACACCTCGGCGGCAACATGCAGGACTCGCATGCTCAGCGGTTCACCCGGCGGCGCGCGCCAGCATGTCGCGCGTGACCAGCGTGACGCCACTGTCGCTGCGCTCGAAGCGCACCGCGTCGAGCGCAGCGTCTTCGCCGATCACCATGCCGTCCGGAATCTCGCAGCCGCGGTCGACCACCACCCGGTTCAGGCGCACGTGGCGGCCCACCTGCACGTCGGGCAGCAGCACCGACCAATTGACGTGGGCATAGGAATGCACCCGCACGCTTGAATACAGCACCGAGCGGAACACACGCCCGGAAATGATGCAGCCGCCCGACACCATCGATTCAATCGCCAGGCCGCGCCGGTCATCGGTGTTGTGCACGAACTTGGCTGGTGGCAGCTGTGGCTGGTAGGTCCAGATCGGCCAGTTCGTGTCGTACAGGTTGAGCATGGGCACGGTGGCGGTGAGGTCGATGTTCGCGTCCCAGTAGGCATCGATCGTGCCGACGTCGCGCCAATAGGGTTCTTCGCCAGGCTTGGCGCCGACGCAGCTTAGGCTGAACGGGTGCGCCGATGCGCGGCCTTCGCGAACTGCCTTGGGGATGATGTCCTTGCCGAAGTCGTGGCTCGATTCGGGGTCGGCAATGTCGCGCGTGAGTTCGTCGTACAGGTACTGGGCGTCGAACACGTAGATGCCCATGCTGGCCAGCGACCGGGTCGGGTCGCCGGGCATCGCCGGCGGGTTGGCCGGCTTCTCGACGAATTCGGTGATCTTCCAGTCGGCGTCGACCGCCATCACACCGAAGGCGCTCGCTTCCGCACGCGGCACGCTGATGCAGCCCACCGAACACTGGCGACCCTTGGCCACGTGGTCGGCCAGCATCAGCGAGTAGTTCATCTTGTAGACGTGATCGCCGGCGAGCACGACGATGTAGTCGGCGCTGTAACCCTCCAGGATGTCGATGTTCTGGAATACCGCGTCGGCGGTGCCGCGGTACCAATGCTCTTCGTCGGTGCGTTGCTGGGCCGGCAGCAGGTCGACGAATTCGTTCATCTCGCCGCGCAGGAAGGCCCAGCCGCGCTGCAGGTGGCGCAACAGGCTGTGCGACTTGTACTGGGTGATGACGGCAATGCGCCGGATGCCTGAATTGAGGCAGTTCGACAACGCAAAGTCGATGATGCGGAACTTGCCGCCGAAATAAACGGCCGGCTTGGCGCGCTTGTCGGTCAGGTTCTTCAGGCGGCTGCCGCGCCCACCGGCGAGCACCAGCGCGACGATGCGCTTGCGTCGATCGATGCTGACGGCCGGGTCCTTCAGCGCAGCGGGCGCGGGGTCTTGGGTTGGCATGAGGGTCCTCCGTGTTGTTGTCTTCGCCGCACTGAACGCACCGCCGGCAGCTCGATTCTGGCGGGCCCGTCGGCCCCAGGGCACCCGGTGAAACCCACGCGCCAAGGGCCCACAGTGTCGATATTTTGGCGCGAACGGTGAACCAATCATGAACAAGGCCGCGCCACC
>JANNKS010000276.1:0-1731 GCA_031396425.1 Rhizobacter sp.
CTTCGAAGAACTGGCGCTGCTCGAGCGCGGCGTCGCCGTGGTTCCACGCCGCTGGCACATCGCGCCAATGGCCATCGGCCTCGAACAAAAGGTCTTCGAGGTCTTCTCCGTCTTCGCCCACCAGCAGAGTGGCCTCGCGGGTGTGCCGGCGCAGCTGGTCGACCACCTTGAACTTCAAGATGCCCACCAACCAGGTCTTGAGCTGCGAGCGGCCGCCGAACGAGCCCGGTTTTTCCAGAGCGGCGAGCACGGCCTCGGACACCGCGTCCTCGGCCCAAGCGTCGTTGCGAAGTTGTGAGCGGGCAAAACGCATCAGGTCGGGGCGGAGCGCCTCGACCTGGCGGGCAAAGTCTGGTTTCAAGGGCTCGCCCACGTGGGTATCGCTGGGAACAGCGCTGCAAACATCGGTGGAAGTCTAGCCGGCACTGGGAGCCGGCGGCGCCTGGCCGCCGCCGCCCTCAGCGTCCTGCGCGCCCCGCACCGAAGACCCTGCAAACAGGGTCAATCAAGCCGTGCGTTTCCGTCTCATGTCGGTTATACTGCACGATCTTGAGAAAGCTGGCGCCAACTGCATCGCAGAGCGGGCCCCACGGAAGCGATGGCGCGGCGCGAGGAGTGATTTGTGTGCCGCCAAGGTCCATAACGGAAGACCAAGCCCGCTACCAGTCACTGGGTCGCGGGCTTTCTTGTTGCGAGGCTGCATGCCGGGCCCTTTCATGGCGCCGAAAGTGACTTTCAAAGCAGCATTTGGCCCCCAACTGCGAACTGGCCTCCAGTTCCACTGCACCGCACCTGACAGCCTCGGGCAGCGGCCATTCGGTCTACCTTACCTCGCAGGACCCGCATGACCACCAAGACCAGCGTTCGAACCGCCGCACTTTCCAAGGACCGGGCTGCGACCGCGCGCGTGGCGAAGGCGAAAACGAGTCCGGCCGCCAGGAAGGCGCTGAGCGCCGCCATCGAGGTCGAGCCTGACATCGAGATCGACGTCGACGCCGAAATCACGACCAGTGCGAAGGTCAAGCCGCTGCGCGTCAAGGTGCCCAAATCGAAAGCGCGCGCGCTGATTCGCGAATTCGGCCTGGACGTGACCACGCTGTCCGACGAAGAAATCGAGAAACGCCGCAGCGAACTCACTGCCCTCATCAAGATGGGCAAGCTGCGCGGCTACCTGACGCAACAGGAAATCAACGACCACCTGCCCGAAAAACTCGGCGACGCCGAGGGCATGGAAGCGGTATTGAAGATGCTCAACGACCTGGGCCTGGCCGTTTACGAGCAGGCGCCCGATGCAGCCACTTTGCTGGTCGAGGGTGGCCAGGCCGGTGCCGCGAGCGACGACGAAGCCGAAGAAGCCGCACAAGCCGCGCTGTCCACGGTCGACTCCGAGTTCGGCCGCACCACTGACCCGGTGCGCATGTACATGCGCGAGATGGGTCTGTTCGACCTGCTGACGCGCGAGGGCGAGATCGAAATCGCCAAACGCATCGAAGGCGGCATGCAGGCGATGATGTTCGCCATCTCGTCGTCGCCAGCCATCATGGCGCGCGTCCTCGAGTTCGGTGACAAGATCGCCACCGGCGAGATGACCATCTCTGAAGTGGTCGATGGTTTCGTGGTCGCCGACGAAGCCGACGACTACGTCGCCGAAGAGGACGTCGACTCGTTCGACAACAGCGAAGACGACGACGACGGCAAGGGCGGCAGCAAGGCGATGACGCGCCGCCTCGA
>JANNKS010000309.1:0-1770 GCA_031396425.1 Rhizobacter sp.
GTGGCCTGGTAGATCATCACCAGCGCCAGCGCCACCGAGCCGTAGATGCAGCCGTTGGCCAGGCCTGAGAAGATTTGGTGCAGCAGGGCTTCCATGGGGTCTGAAAGGGGCAGTTGTCTTGGTAGCGCGGCGGGTCAGTAACCGAGGTACGCGCGCCGCACCGATTCGTCGTTCTTGATCTGTTCCGACGGGCCTGACAGCGCCACCCGGCCGGTCTCGAGCAGGTACACATGGTCGGCGAGATCGAGCGCCAGGCTGGCGTTCTGCTCCACGAGCAACATGCTGACCCGGTCTTCCTGGTTGATGGTCCGCATGATGCGGAAGATTTCCGCGACGATCAGCGGCGCCAGCCCGAACGACGGTTCGTCGAGCAGCAGCAGCTTGGGCCGCAACATCAGCGCACGGCTGATCGCGAGCATCTGCTGTTCGCCACCCGACAGCGTGCCGGCCTGCTGGTGGCGGCGCTGTTTGAGGATCGGAAAGCGCGTGAAGGCCTTTTCCATGTCCAGCGCGAGCTCGGCGCGGTCGCGCCGCACATAGGCGCCCAGGCGCAAATTCTCTTCGACCGACAACGCCGTGAACGTGCCTCGCCCGTCAGGCACATGCGCCACGCCCAGACGGACCACATTTTCGGTGGCGCTGCCGATCAGTTGCTGGCCGTCGAACAGGATGCTGCCGCTCGTGCGCACCGTCTGGCACAAGGCCCGCAATGTCGTCGTCTTGCCCGCACCGTTGGCACCCAGAATCGCCGTGATGTGGCCAGCCTCCAGGCTGAAATCCAGGTCGGTCAAGACCCGGCTCGCCCCGTAGGAAGCGCACAGCTTATCGACCTGCAGCAGCTTGCGCGGCTGGCCCGCCACAACCCCAGCGGCAGCGGCCTGCACCGTCGAGCCCGGTGTCGCGCTCAGCGAAGTTTCAGACATGCGCCGGCGCCCCCAGATAGGCTTCAATCACGTCGGGGTGGCTTTGAATGTGCGCCGGGGTTCCTTCGGCAATTCGACGCCCGAAGTTGAGCGCCACGATATGGTCTGAAACGCTCATCACCAGGCTCATGTGGTGCTCGACCAGCAGCACGGTCAACTCGAGGCGGTCGCGAATGTCGCGGATCAGCTGCGCCAGTTGATCGATTTCCTCGTGGTTCAGACCGGCGGCGGGTTCGTCGAGCAACAACAATTTCGGTTCGGCCGCCAGCGCCCGCCCGAGTTCAACGCGCTTCTGGGTCGCGAACGGCAGATCGCCGGCGAGGCGGTCTTGATGGTCCGTCAACGCCAGATAGTTCATGATCTCATCGGCGCGCGCACGCAGGCGGCGCTCCTCGCTGGCCACGCTCGGCAGCCAGAAGGCACTGGCGAGGAAGCCCGCCGAAGAGCGCGCATGCGCGCCGACCATGATGTTCTCGCGCACCGACATCGTTCGGAACATCGCCAGGTTCTGGAAAGTGCGCCCCAACCCCATGCCAGCCGCTTGATGGGTGGGCAGCGCCGTGATCGAGCGCCCTTCGAACAGGATGTCGCCCGCCTGGTACGCGTACAGCCGACTCAGGCAGTTGAACAGCGTCGTCTTGCCGGCGCCGTTCGGCCCGATCAGGCCGCACACCGTGCCGCGCGCGACATCGAAGCTGACGCCATCCAGCGCGACGATGCCGCCGAATCGCACCGTCACGCCGCGCACGCTGAGCAACACCTCACCACTGTTCGCCATGCGCCTCCAAGGGATATTGTTCTGTCGTGCCGTCGCGCCGCGCTGCAACAGGCCGGGTATTGCGACGGC
>JANNKS010000313.1:0-9508 GCA_031396425.1 Rhizobacter sp.
CGCAAGGACGACGCGGAACGCGCGGACATCCTCCGGAAGGGGTTCGAGGAGCTGAAGAAGACGAAGGGAGAGGCGACCAAGTCGAAGGCGAAGGAGATCCTCGCCAAGCTCGGCCCCAAGGGACCCAGGTCGCGAACCGGCGGGGGCTGCTCAAGGTGTTCGAGGTCGAACGCGCCCGCATGGAACGCAGCGGCAACCCCCTGGCAGTGGGCTTGCTCGACATCGACAACTTCAAGCGCCTGAACGACGAACATGGTCACCAGACCGGCGACGAGGCGCTCAAGGCGCTTGCGGCCCTGGTCGGCAAGACCTTGCGTGCCACCGATCTGGTGGCGCGCTACGGTGGCGAAGAATTCGTCGTGTTGCTGCCCGAGACCGAAATGCAGAACGCCTGCGACATCCTGACCCGGCTGCAACGCAAGCTCAGTGGCGGCTTGTTCCTGAACGAACAGAAGAACCTGCTCGTGACGTTTTCTGCAGGGGTCACCGCCTGCGGCAAGGGCGAGGCCATCGAGGTGGTTCTCGAGCGTGCCGACCAGGCCCTCTACGAAGCCAAACGCACCGGCAAGAACCGCACCTGCATCGGCTAGCGCGCGCTGCGCAACCGCTTCCCTTTCACCTCCGTTGACTGCACGCCATGTCGAACCTGACCCTGCTGCGTTCGCCCGTCGCCACCCCCGGTGGCCCGGCTGACGTGGCCGATGCCCTGCGAGTGATCCTCGATCTGCACGCCGCCGTGCTGTCGCACGCCGAGCTGCGCGGCGCTGCGTCGGCGTTCGTGCGTGAACTGGCAGCGCGCCTGTCGTTCGATCGCGTGTCGCTGGCGTTCGTGAAGGGCACCCAGGTGCAGGTGATCGCGGTCTCCGACGGCCTGCCCGCGGCGGCCGGCACGCCGCTCATCGAACGCCTGGGCGCGGCACTGGCCGAGGCGCTGGACCAGCGCGCCAGCCTGTTGCTGCCCGAAACACGCGCGCAGGCGCATCCACGCATCACGCTCGCGCACGCCCGGCTGATCGAGGCCCATGGCGGCAGCGCTGCGAGCGTGCCCATCATGGCTGCAAACCTTGCAGTGGGGGCGCTGTGTGCCGAGCGCCACGGCAGCGGCTCGATCACGCCGCAGGAACTCGAGACGCTCGAACACCTGGCCTGTCTGGCCGGGCCGGTGCTCAACCTGATGCGGCTCAATGAACGGCCGCTGCGCGAAACCGCGCGGGCGCGGCTGCGCGACGGGTTCGATCGACTCAGGCAACCCGAGAAGGCGGCCCTGCGCTATGCCCTGATCGGCAGTGCGTTGGTGCTCGCCGGTTTGACGCTGTTGCCGGCCCCTGTCCACATCGGTGGCCATGCCCGCCTCGAAGGCGCGGTGCAGCGCGTGCTCGTGGCACCCGCCGACGGGTTCCTGAAACGCGTGCACGTTCGCCCTGGCGACCCGGTGCAGGCCGGCCAGTTGCTGGTCGAACTCGCCGAGCAGGACCTGCAGCTCGAAAAGCTGCGTTGGCAGAGCCAACTGGCGCAATATGAAAGCGCCTATGGCGCGGCGAATGCGCGCTCCGACCGGGCCCAGCTCGTCATCAATCAGTCACGCGTCGCCGAGGCTGAGGCGCAACTCGAACTCGTCAACATGAAGCTCGAGCGCGGACGCATCGAGGCGCCGTTCGACGGCCTGGTGATCCAGGGCGACCTGAGCCAGTCGCTGGGCGCGCCGTTGCAGCAGGGTGCCGAGCTGATGACGATCGCGCCGCGCGACCAGTTTCGCGTCATCGTTGAAGTTGACGAACGCGACATCGGTGCGCTGCGCGTCGGCCAGGCGGGTTCGGTGGCGCTGTCGGCGCTGCCCTGGAACTCGCTGCCGGTGCGCGTTCAGCGCATCACGCCGATGGCGACGACGCTGGAGGGCCGCAACGTGTTCGAGGTGGAAGCGCTGGTGCTCGAACAACCTGCCGACCTGCGCCCCGGCCTGCAGGGCAGCGCGCGCATCGTTGCCGGCACCCAGCCGCTGCTGTGGAGCTGGTCGCGCCGGCTCGTCGACGCGGTGCGCCTGACGGTGTGGGAGTGGTTCGGTTGATAGCACCCCCAAGCAACTCCGAGCAACCGTCATCCCGGCGAAAGCCGGGATCCAGTGGGCTCAGCACAAAGTGGATCCCGGCTTTCGCCGGGATGACGCCAGACCACGCGTCTGCGCCGTTGCTCAGCCCGCAGTGGTTCCGCGTCGCGGCGTTGCGCCCGCGCCTGGACGCGCAGGCGCACGCCGAGCGCGTGTCGTACCGGCGCGAGATCTGGCACGTACTGGTGCGGCCCGACGGCAGCCGCAGCTTTCGCCTCAATGCCGCGGCGTACGCCTTCGTCGGCCGCTGCAATGGTGTGTTCACGGTTCAGCGCCTGTGGGATCTGCTGCTCGGCGAGCTCAAAGACGATGCGCCGACGCAGGACGAATTGCTGCAGCTGCTCGCCCGGCTGCACTCGGCCAAGTTGCTCAGCTTCGACCGCAAGCCCGACTTCGGGCCGCAGGGCACGGTGCAGGCCGATCCGCGTACCGATGCAGGCGCCGAGTCATCGCGCGGCGCGAACTCGCTGCTGTCGTTTCGCATTCCGATGGGCAAGCCCGATCGCTGGCTGAGCCGGCTGTCGCCGCACCTGGCGTGGCTCTTCACGGCCGGCGCCCTGGTGTTGTGGAGTCTGGGCGTGCTGGCCGGTCTGGTCGCCGCGCTGCTCAACCTGGGCACCCTGGCCGCCCAGGCGCAGACCTGGATGGCCACGCCGCGCATGTTGCTGATGGTGTGGATGGCCTACCCGGCGGTCAAGGCGCTGCACGAACTGGCGCATGCGCTCGCGCTGAAGCGCTGGGGCTGCAAGGTGCCCGAATGGGGCATCACGGTGCTGATGTTCACGCCGGTGCCGTATGTCGACGCGTCGGCCGCGTCCACGCTGGCCAGCCCGTCGCAGCGCCTGCTCGTCAGCGCGGCCGGCGTCATGCTGGAGCTGGCGCTGGCGGCGCTTGCGCTGGCGGTTGCGCTGAACGTCGAGCCCGGCGCCGTGCGTGACCTGGCATTCGCGGTGTTCTTCATCGGCACCGTCTCGACGCTGCTGGTGAACGGCAACCCGTTGCTGCGCTTCGACGGCTACCACGTGATGACCGATGCGCTGCAGCTGCCCAACCTGGCCACACGCAGCACGCGGCACTGGTTCGCCTGGCTGCGCCGGTACGTGTTGCGCGCGCCTGCGGAACCCACCCTGTTCCCAGCCGCCGGCGAGTTGCGCTGGCTGTGGGGCTACGCGCCGCTGGCGCTGATCTACCGCATCGTGATCTGCGCGACCATCGTCGTCTGGCTCGGCCAGCTGTCGTTCCTGCTCGGTGTGGCGATGGCGCTGTACTTCGTCTGGGTGATGGCGGCGAAGCCTCTGGTGGCGCTGTGGGGTTTCCTGCAAGGCCCGGCGCTGGCCGAACCCGAGCGCGTGCAAGCGCGGCGGCGGGCGATGTTCGCCGGCGCCGCGCTGGTCGCCCTCGTCGGCCTGTTGCCACTGCCGTTCTCGAGCGTCGTGCAAGGCGTGGTCTGGTTGCCAGAACACGCGCGCGTTCGCGCCGAGACCGAAGGCTTCGTCGATCAGATCCGCGTCGCCGACGGCGAGGCGGTGCGCGCCGGCCAGAGCTTGTTCACACTGCATTTCCCGATGCTCGAGCCCGAGCGCGCGCGCCTCGAGGGCCGCATCACCGCGCTCGAGACCGAGCGCTACCAGTCGTTGCGCACCGACCCTGCGCGTGCGGTCGGCGTCGAACACGAACTCGACGGGGCCACCGCCGAGCTTGCGCGCGTCGAGGAGCGCCTGGCGTCGCTCGAGGTTCGCGCCGGTGCCGATGGTGTCGCCGTCATCAGCCACGCAGCCGACCTGCCCGGGCGCTTCGTCAAACAAGGCGCCTTGCTGGCGCATGTGCTGACGCCCGAGCCGACCACCGTGCGCGTGGCGATTCCGCACGAGCAGGCCTCGCTGGTGCAGGCGGCTACGCGTGCGGTCAGCGTGCGCCTGGCGGAGAACCCGCGTGAATCGTGGCGTGGCGAGCTGCTACGCGACGTGGCCGGCACCGTCACGAAGCTGCCGAGTGCCGCGCTCGGCGACCGCGGCGGTGGCAACATCGTCACCGACCCGAGTGACAAGCAGGGCCTCACGCCGACCCACGGCGTGGTGCTGGCGGACGTTCGGCTCGATGCGCCGCCCGGTCAGCGCAGAGGCGAACGCTTCGGTGAACGTTCTGACGAACGTTTTGGCGAACCCATGGGCAAACATACAGGCGAACCCAAGGGCGAACACCGGGACGAGCGCCTGGGCGGGCGCGCCTGGGTGCGTTTCGACCACGGCTTCGCGCCGCTCGCGGTGCAGGGCGCACGCCGCCTGCAACAGCTGTTCCTGAAGCACTTCAATCCTTCGGAGTGAAGGTGGCCTGGTGCGGGAGCGGGAACCGTCATCCCGACGCAAGTCGGGATCCACTGTGTGCGCGTCGTGCTGGATCCCGGTTTGCGCCGGGATGACGGAGAAGTGATGAAGGGTGCCGCGCGCCCGGCGATGGTGCTGCCCGTGCCCGGTGTGGTGTGGGGCGCCTATCCGCAGCGCCTCGAGGCGGTCGCGGCAGCGGCACCCTCGGCCATCGGCACGCTCGCTGCATCGGTGCACGCAACCCTGGCTGGCGCCGCGGCGAGGTTGAGAGCGCTGCACCACGCGCAAAGCGCCAGGTTGCTGCAGTCGGTGCGCGCCGAGCAGGCCTCGTGGAGCAGTCTCGACGAGACGCAGCGCAGCGCACGCCTGACGAGCCTGCGCGCCCGCCTGGCGCGCGACGGCTGGGCTGGCGAATGGCGTGCCGAGGCGCTGGGCTGCGTTGCCGATGCGGGTTGGCGAACGCTCGGCCGCGACCCATTCGACAGCCAGCTGCTCGCGGCGAGCGTGCTGCTCGACGACCACCTCGCCGAGATGGCCACCGGCGAAGGCAAGACCTATGCGGCCGCGCTCGCTGCCGCGGTGGCGGGCCTGGCCGGTGTGCCGGTGCACGTGATGACGGCGAACGACTACCTCGTGGCACGCGACGCCGAGCAGCTGACTCCGTTCTTCGCCGCGCTCGGCCTGACGGTGGGCACGGTGCTCGGCGCATCCGACCCCGACGCGCGGCACGCTGCCTATGCCTGCCACATCACCTACTGCACCGCGCGCGAGGTCGCGTTCGACTACCTGCGCGACGGCCTGGCAGCGCAGGCCGCCGGCAGTGAGTTGTTGCAGCGCACGCAGCGCCTCGCCGGTCGCGACGCTGCGGCGCCCAGACTGCTGCGCGGCCTGTGCATGGCGCTGCTCGACGAGGCCGACAGCCTGTTGATCGACGAAGCGACGATGCCGCTCGTGCTGTCGCAGGAAGTCGCCGACCCGCAGCAGCGTGCCACCTGCTTCCAGTCGCTCACGCTGGCGCGCCAGTTGAAGCCGGGTGTCGACGTGACCGTGAACCGCGCCGCCGGCCGCATCGAATGGCTGGAGCAGGGCGTGGAACACCTGGAGCGCCTGAGCGCGGGCCTGCACGGCGCCTGGTGCAACCGCCAGCACCGCCGCGACATGGTGGGCGCGGCGCTCGAGGCGCTGCACCTGCTCGAGCGCGACCAACACTACATCGTGCGCGACGACCAGGTGGAACTGCTCGACGCGGTGACCGGGCGGGCCGCGCCGGGGCGCGTCTGGTCGCGCGGCCTGCAGACGCTGGTGGAGCTGAAAGAAGGCTGCACGCCGAAGCCGGCCACCGAAATCCGCGCGCAGATCAGCTTCCAGCGCTTCTTCGCGCGTTACCTGCGGCTGTGCGGCATGAGCGGCACGCTGGCCGAGGCGCGCGGCGAGATCCGCGCGCTGTACCGGCGCGAGGTGGTGGCGATTCCGCTGCGCTGCGCATCGCAGCGCCGCATTCTGCCGCAGCGCTTGTTCACCGGTCCGGCGCAGCGTTGGCAGGCGGTGCTGCGGCGCGTCGCCGCGCTTCGGTCGCAGGGCCGCCCGGTGCTGGTCGGCACCGACTCGGTGGCCGATTCGGAGGCGCTGTCGGCCGTGTTGGCCGACGCCGGCTTCCCGCACCAGGTGCTCAATGCGCGCCACGACCAGGCCGAGGCGCAGATCGTCGCGCAGGCCGGCGAGCGTGGCGCGGTCACCGTCGCGACGCGCATGGCCGGGCGCGGCACCGACATCGTGCTCGGCCCCGGCGTCGCGGCGCTGGGTGGGTTGCATGTGATTTGCTGCCAGCACAACCCGTCGCGCCGGCTCGACCGCCAACTGATCGGCCGGGCCGCGCGTCAGGGCGATCCGGGCAGTGCCGAGACTTTTCGCACACTCGGCACCCCGGCCACGCCCAGTGAAGGTGACTGTTTGCCCTCAGTTTTGCGGCCCCTGTGCCGAAAACAGGACGACGAGGGGGCCGTGCTGGTGCCTGCCTGGCTGCTTCGCCGCTGGGCGGCGCGGCTGCAGGCTCGCGACGAAGCCCGACAGATCCGTCAGCGCCGACGACTACTGGAACAGGACCGCGAATGGGAACGACGCTTGAGTTTTTCGACGCTGCGTGCATGAGCCCGCCGGGCCGTCCCAGGGGCGAATACCGGAGGGCGCAGCACGAAGGCAATCCAGTGAGCCTGGGTCACCGAAGTTCGGCCTCACGCTCGTCGTGGCTGGGCGTTTCGTTGATGGGTGCGCTTGTTGGGGCGCTGGCACTGGCACCGGCGATCGCCGCTGCGCAGACGGCGCGCCCGGCCAAACAGCCTGTGGCCTGCCTGATCGGCCCCGAGCGTGTCGCCGACATCGGTTCGCCGGTCGTTGGTGTCGTTTCGGCGATGAACGTCGACAGCGGGGACGAGGTGCATGAAGGCCAGGCGCTGGTGCTGCTGCGCTCCGATGTGGAAAGCGCCAACGTGCACGCCGCCGAGGCCCGCTCGATCATCGACGCCGACGTGCGGGCTGCCGAAGCCAACCTCGAACTCGCGCGCCAACGCCACCAGCGTGCCAAGGAATTGCAGGACCAGGGTTTCGTGTCCAGCCAGGCGACCGACCAGGCGCGCGCCGAACACGACGTGGCAGCGCAAAAGCTGGAGCAGGCGCGCGGTCAGAAACAGGTCTCGGCACGTGAACTCGGCATCGTGCAGGCGCAACTCGGCCAGCGCACGGTGCGCAGCCCCTTCACCGGGGTCGTGACCGACCGGTTCATCAACGCCGGCGAGCGCGTCGAGGAAAAGCCGATGCTGCGGCTGGCGATGCTCAACCCGCTGCGCGTCGAACTCGTGCTGCCGGCCAGCCGCTACGGCACCGTGGTGCTGAACGACCGCGTCAGCGTGATCCCCGACCTGCCCGGCGCCGCGCCCGCGATGGCGCGCGTGACTCTGGTCGACAAGGTGATCGACGCGGCGAGCAACACGTTTCGGGTGCGCATGAGCCTGCCCAACCCCGGCCACAAGCTGCCCGCCGGCGCACGTTGCCGCGTCGATCTGGCGCCGGTGGTGGCGGACACGCCAGCGACGACAAAGCCGGCGCCGGCCGCGGCCGCGCAGCCTGGCAAGGGCGTTGAAGCGTTACCCGCCAAGACCGTCAATGCCAGGCCCGCGAAGGCCGGGCAGGTGCCGCCGCCAAAGGCGGTGCAGGCCGCGGCGGGTCGCAAGGCGGCGGGATGACAGGCCCGTCATCCCGGCGAAAGCCGGGATCCACTGCGCGCCTATCGCGATGGATCCCGACTTGCGTCGGGATGACGGCTTCAAGGGTTCGAGAACCGTTCGACTTGTGAGCACAGGATGAAGACAAGGCCCGCCCGACCGGTGCTCGAAGAGTTCGAGCCGCGCATCCTCTATTCGGCCGATTTCGCACCCGCCGCGCTGGCGGGCTTCAGCGTGCCGGGGGCGACTGAACAGCGGCTGCTGCAGGCGCAGGAAACCCCCTCAGCTTCGCCCGCGGCGATCGAAATCGCCTTCGTCGACGTGTCGCTGCCCGACGCGCAAAGCCTGATCGACGACCTGCAGGCGCAGCGCGACGCCGGCCGTCCGATCGAGATCGTGCGCATCGAGGCCGGCGAAGACGGCATCACGCGCATCGGCGACACCCTGGCGGATCGCACCGATGTGAGCGCGGTGCACGTGCTGAGCCACGGCAGCGACGGCGTGCTGCAACTCGGCAACGCGCGGCTCGACGCCGCCACGCTGCTCGCACGCGCCGGCGAGCTGGCGCAGTGGAGCGCGGCGTTGACGGCCGACGCCGACCTGCTGATCTACGGCTGCGACGTGGCGGCCAGCGCGACCGGCGCGCAGCTGCTGGCGAACCTGGCTGCGCTGACCGGCGCCGATGTGGCTGCCTCGAGCGACCTGACCGGCGCCGCCGCACGCGGTGGTGACTGGGCGCTCGAATTCTCCTCAGGAACCATCCAGACCGGCTCGGCGCTGAGTTCGTCAGCGCAGCAGTCCTGGAGCGGGTTGCTGCTGGCGTCGACCAACGAGACCCGGGTCAACCAGACCACAGCGAACACCCAGGCCACGAGCGCCGAAAGCCGTGGCAGCCAGCAGGCCGTGGCACTCGATGCAGCGGGCAACTATGTCGTCGTCTGGACCAGCCAGGGCCAAGACGCCGGGGGCACTCTGGGCGTCTATGCGCGGCGCTTCGATTCGAGTGGCGCGGCGACCACCGGCGGGATTCTTGTCAACACCACCACCAGCAACGACCAGCGGTCGGCGCGCGTGGTCAGTGATGCGGCGGGGAACTTCGTCGTCACCTGGACCAGCAGCAACCAGGACGGCACGGTCGACAGCGTCTACATGCGCCGCTTCAATGCGAGCGGCGTTGCGCTGACGGCAGAAACGCGCGTCAACACGACGGCCACCGGCGCGCAGACCGACTCGGTGATCGCAATGAACGCGAGCAACGGTGACTACGTGGTGGCCTGGCAGGGCGAAGGCCCGGGCGACAGCGCCGGCATCTTCTTCCGCCGCTTCAACGCCGACGGCACCGCAAAAGACGCGACCGACCGGCTTGCGAACCTGATCAACGGCGGCACCGAGAACGACCCCGCCGTGACGATGGACGCCAGCGGCAACTTCGTGATCTTCTGGGAAGTGAGCAACAAGCTCTACTTTCAACGTTTCGATGCGTCAGGTGGCACGCTGGGCGGCCGGGTCCAGGTCGACAACGCTCTAGCGACCAGCTCCGGCGCGGCGGTGGCGTCGGACGGTGCCGGCAATTTCACCGTCGTGTACCACGAACAAAACCTCCTGCCGGCCCTTTCAGGCATCTGGGGCAAGGGGTTCAACGCCGACGGCACCGTCAGGTACACCTGGTTCCAGGCCGACACCGGCGACGCCACCAGTCCGAGCATCGACATGGCGAGCGACGGCTCGTTCGTCGTCGTTTACCACAAGACCGGCGACGCCTTGGATGTGTTTGCCCGCAAATACAACGCCAATGGAAGCGCCGCAGGCACGGCATTCTTGATCAATCAAAGCATCGTGCAGGACCAGTTGAATGCCTCGGT
>JANNKS010000284.1:0-2507 GCA_031396425.1 Rhizobacter sp.
GTGGCATAGCCGGTTTCGCATTCCTCGAAGCTCACCTTCACGCCGTTGATGCCACCCTGGGCGTTCACCAGCTTCAGGTAGTCGACATAGCCATTGGCAAAGGGCACGCCGTTGGGCGCGTAGGCGCCGGTGCGGTAGACCAGCACCGGGAAGAACTGCTCCTTGGCCTGCGAATACGCCGGCGTCGAGAGCAAGGTGCCGGCACCAGCGGCTGCGATGGCAGCGGCCAGAGCGAGAGACTGCAGTTTCATTGAAAACCTCCAGAGGTGGTGGGAAAGCACTCGTCAGTGCAAGGGAACGTGATTGTTGGAGACAACGCTTGAGTCAAGGTTCGGATGCTTGGGGTTTACACGGGCACGGATACGGCGCAGAGCATCAATGCGGGAATGGCCACAGGCGCAGCTTTTCCTTGCCGATCGACCACAGGCGCGCCAAGCCGTGCGGCTCCACGATCAGGAAGAACACGATCAACGAGCCGAAGATCATGAACGTCATGTGCGAGGCAAGCGCCGTGTCGATGGGGATGCCGAAAAGGGTTGGCGCGTTGTCCAGAATGATCGGCACGATGACGATGAACGCGGCGCCGAAAAAGCTGCCCATGATCGAGCCCAGCCCACCGATGATCACCATGAAGAGCAACTGGAACGAGCGGTCGATGTTGAATGCCGCCGGCTCCCAGGAGCCCAGGTAGACAAAGCCCCACAACGCGCCGGCCACGCCGACGATGAACGAACTGACCGCGAATGCAGTCAGTTTCGCGTACACCGGGCGAATGCCGATCACCGACGCAGCCACGTCCATGTCGCGCATCGCCATCCATTCACGGCCGATGTGGCTGCGCACCAGGTTCTTGGCGAGCAGCGCGAACAGCACCACGAATCCCAGGCAGAACAGGTACTTCTCGGCCGGCGTGTTGATGGTCCAGCCGAACGTGGCGAGCTCGCCGACCCCGACCGAGCCGGAAGATGAGTTGTTGGTGAACCACTTGATTCGCAGAAAGGCCCAGTCGGTGAAGAACTGCGCCGCCAGGGTCGCCACCGCCAGGTACAGCCCCTTGATTCGAAGCGAAGGTATCCCGAACATCACGCCCACGATGGTGGCGCAGACGCCGCCGAGCAGGATGGCAAGGATCAGCGGCATGCCGTCGATGCGAACCAGGAAGTTGTAGGCGGCGTATGCACCCACCGCCATGAAGCCACCCGTGCCGAGCGAAATCTGACCGCAATAGCCCACCAGGATGTTCAGCCCCAGTGCGGCGAGGGAAAGTATCAGGAATGGAATCAGGACCGCGCGGAACAGGTATTCACTCGCGACAAAGGGCACCACCAGGAACGCAAACGCCACCAAGGCGAGGATCAGCACCCTGTCCTGCGCAATCGGGAAGATTTGCTGGTCGGTGCTGTAGCTGGTCTTGAACTGGCCGTTTTCTCTGTAAAGCATGTTGTTGATCTTCGATGTTCGACGGGCGTGCAGTCGCTCAGGTCGTCTGTTTCAGTTCAGGCCGCAAACTGCGCTTGCCTGCGCGGACCGTAGAGAACGTCATACGCGATCAATGATCTTCTCGCCGAACAGGCCCTGAGGCCGCACCAGCAGGAAGATCAGCGCCAGCACATAGGCAAACCAGATCTCTATTCCGCCGCCGAATGTCGGCCCGATGTAAACCTCGGATAGCTTTTCGCCCACGCCGATGATCAGCCCGCCGATGATTGCGCCGGGCACCGAGGTCAAGCCACCCAGAATCACCACCGGCAGGGCCTTCAATGCGATCAGCGACAGCGAAAACTGCACCCCGAGCTTGCTGCCCCAGATGATGCCGGCGACCAGAGCCACAAAGCCGGCGACGCTCCAGACAATGACCCAGATGCGGTTGAGCGGAATGCCGATCGACTGCGCTGCCTGGTGGTCGTCGGCAACCGCGCGCAGTGCTCTCCCCGTGCCGGTGTACTGAAAAAAGGCGGCCAATGCGGCAACGAGGCCGGCGGCGATGACGGCGGCGACCATGTCTTCCTGGTTGATGAGAATGCCGCCCTCGAAGGTCTTCTGGAACAGGAACACCGGTTCCTTGGGCAATCCGATGTCGATTTTGTAGATGTCGGAGCCGAACACGGTCTGGCCGAAGCCGTCCATGAAGTACGAGATACCCAGCGTCGCCATCAGCAGCGTGATGCCTTCCTGGTTCACCAGGCGCCCGAGCACCAGCCGCTCGACCAGCCAGGCCACCGCGATCATGACCAGCATGGCGACCCCGAATGCCAGCACGTTGGCCAGCCACTTGCTCTCCAGCCCGGTCCACTGCGGAATCCAGGTGGCGAAACGCGCCATCGCGAGTGCGGCGAACAGCACCATCGCGCCCTGTGCAAAATTGAACACGCCCGAGGCTTTGAAAATGAGCACGAAACCAAGTGCCACGAGCGAATACAGCATGCCCGACATCAGGCCGCCGATGATGGTTTCGATTACTGCGCCCATGATGTGCTCCCCCCCTTTGCTTGCTCACTTCCAGACGT
>JANNKS010000321.1:0-3263 GCA_031396425.1 Rhizobacter sp.
TGCGGCGGTCCTCGGGCAGGCATTGAAAGATCGCCGAGTGTTCGCTGTCGATCGGCAAGAGCGTGGCGCCGCCCTGGCGCACCGCGTTCATGAAGAGTGCGCCCCCCACCACCAGCGCTTCCTTGTTGGCCAGCAGCAGCCGTTTGCCGGCGCGCGCCGCAGCGATGCAAGGTGCCAGGCCGGCCGCGCCGACGATCGCCGCCATCACGGTGTCGACATCGGTGTGCGCCGCCATGTCGACCAGCGCCTGCGCGCCGTACAGCACCTCCGTGCGCAGCCCGGCCGCCTTGAGGCGCAGCGCCAACGCCTGCGCCTGCGCCGCATCATGCACCAGCGCGAAACGCGGACGCGCACCGACGCATTGCTCGAACAGCAGGTCAATGCGACTGAAGGCCGACAGAGCAAACACCTCGAAGCGATCGGGGTGGCGCGCCGCCACGTCGAGCGTATTTGCCCCCACCGAACCGGTGGCCCCCAGAACGCAAAGGCGTTGACGCGACGGCGGCATGGCGGAAGTCTCAGGCAGCATCGGGCTTCAAAGCGACGCGAACGCCAGCGCCACCGGCACCACCGGCAGCAAGGCGTCGAAACGGTCCAGCACGCCGCCATGGCCAGGCAACAGGCCACTGCTGTCCTTCGCGCCGGCGCTGCGTTTGACCAGCGACTCGAACAGGTCTCCGACGACGCTCAACGCGGCGAGCAAGACCACGACGAGCGTGAGCCCGATCGGACCCTGACGCTGCAGCAACCCGGTGAACAGGCTGCCGGAGTCCATCACAAAGGAACGGTCGACCCAAAGCCAGGCGAGCGCAAGCACGAGCACGCCCAGCATGCCGCTCCACACGCCTTCCCAGCTTTTGCCGGGGCTGATCGTCGGCGCAAGCTTGCGCTTGCCAAGGGCGCGCCCGCCAAAGTAGGCGGCGATGTCGGCCATCCAGACGATGCAGAAAATCGACAGCAGGAAATTGATGCCCACCTGGCGCGCGTTGAGAATCGCCAACCAGGCCATCCACAACAGCAGCAGCCCGAGCATCGCGCGCGCCAGAACCGGAATTTGCGGCCATGCCGTCACGCCGGCACGCAGAGCCCAACTGCCCATCAAGACCCAGACCAGCAGCGCGAGCCACCACAGACCGGCCGGTGCGGCCTGGCCCCAACCGAGCGCAAGCGAAACGCCACAAGACCCGGCGAGCAAAGCAGCGAACCACCAGGCACTCGCCGGGGCGCCGTTCAGGCGGGCCCATTCCCAGGCGGCAGCCGTCATCAGAACCAGGCAGAACAGCGCAAAGGGCCACGGCGACGTCACCAGCAGCGACGGCACCAACAAGGCCATCAGGATCAGCGCCGTGATGACGCGCTGTTTGAGCATCTTCAGTGGCCGTTCGCCGCAACGCCGGCAGCGGCCGCTACCGGCTCTTTCAACGCGCCGAAGCGGCGATCCCGGCGCGCATATTCGGCCAGCGCGTCATCGAGGTCGGTATCGCCGAATTCGGGCCACAGTCTGTCTGTGAAAAGCAATTCGGAGTACGCCGCCTGCCAGAGCAGGAAGTTGCTGACGCGCACTTCACCGCCGGTGCGGATGAACAGATCGGGGTCGGGAGCGTAGCTCATCGCCATGAACTGGCCCAGGCGTGCCTCATCAAGCTCTTCGGCTTTCACACCGGCCGCGATGGCGCGCTGGCAGGCTTGCACAATGTCCCAGCGGCCACCGTAGTTGAAGGCCACCGACAACGTGATGCGCCGGTTGTGCTGTGTGCTCGACTCGGCCTGTTCCCAGGCCTGCCGCAACTTGTCGCTCACCTGGCTGCGGTCACCCACGATGCGGATGCGCACACCGTCGCCTGCGAGCTTGCCCAGGTACTGCGACACCGCGACCAGCACGAGTTGCATCAAACCCGAGACTTCTTCGCTGGGCCGCTTCCAGTTCTCGGACGAGAAGGCGAATACGGTGAGGTACTCGATGCCCCGGTCGGCGCAGGCCTGCACCGTGCGCACTAGCGTGTCGACGCCCTTCTTGTGGCCGAAAAAACGCATCAGGAAGCGCTTCTTCGCCCATCGGCCGTTGCCATCCATCACGATGGCAACGTGGCGCGGCACCGCACCGGCGCGAATCGGCGCCTGGCTCACGCAGAACCTGTCGAGTCGGACATGACGTGAATGCGATCCGGCGGTGCTGAATGCGACTCCATCAGACCGCCAGAATCTCCGCTTCCTTGGCGGCAACCAGGCGGTCGATTTCGGCAATCATCCGATCGGTCAGCTTTTGCAGGTCATCGAGCGAGCGACGTTCCTCGTCCTCGCCGATGACTTTGTCCTTGAGCAGCTTCTTCGCGTGGTCGTTTGCGTCGCGGCGCAGGTTGCGCACCGCGATACGCGAGTCTTCGCCGGCATTCCTGACCACCTTGGTGAGGTCCTTGCGGCGCTCTTCAGTCAGCGCCGGCATCGGCACGCGAAGCAGGTCGCCCTGGGCGGACGGGTTCAAGCCCAGGTCAGACTCACGGATCGCCTTTTCGATCTTCGCGCCCATGCCCTTCTCCCAGGGCTGCACGCTGATCGTGCGCGCGTCGAGCAGGGTGACGTTGGCCACCTGGCTGATCGGCACCATGGCGCCGTAATAATCGACGTGCACCTGATCCAGGATGCCTGGGTGGGCGCGCCCGGTGCGGATTTTCTGCAGTTCGCCCTTGAACGACTCGAGCGAGCGGATCATCTTCGATTCCGCCGTCTTCTTGATCTCGGCCAGGCTCATGTCAAACCTCCTTAGACGTGCACCAGGGTGCCCTCATCCTCACCCAGGACCACGCGCTTGAGCGCGCCGGGCTTGAAGATGCTGAACACCTTGATGGGCAGTTTCTGATCGCGACACAAGGCAAATGCAGTCGCATCGAGCACCTGAAGATTCTTGGCGATCGCCTCGTCGAAACTGACCTGCGTGTAACGCCTGGCGTTCGGGTCTTTCTTGGGGTCCGCCGTGTAGACACCGTCGACCTTGGTCGCCTTGAGCACGATCTGCGCACCGATTTCCGCGCCGCGCAAGGCGGCTGCTGTATCGGTGGTGAAAAACGGGTTGCCGGTGCCGGCCGCGAAGATCACCACCTTGCCCTCTTCCAGGTACTGCAACGCCTTGGGCCGCACATAGGGTTCGACGACCTGCTCGATGGCAATCGCCGACATCACGCGCGCCACCATGCCTTCCTGACGCATCGTGTCGCCGAGCGCCAATGCGTTCATCACGGTGGCGAGCATGCCCATGTAGTCCGCGG
>JANNKS010000371.1:0-3913 GCA_031396425.1 Rhizobacter sp.
ACGACCGGCCAGGTCGCAGCCCTGACGACCACCCAGATCGCGGGCCTGAACACCGACGACCTGACCGCGCTGACGACCGCGCAATACGCGACGATCTCGAGCAGCCAGGCCGCAGCCTTCACGACCGACCAGATCGCCGCATTGGAAAGCGCCGACCTGCGAGCGCTGAGTTCAGCGGCGATCCGCGGCTGGAGTACTGACCAGATCGGCGCACTCAGCTCCGACAACATGGCGGCCTTGACGACCAGCCAGGTCGCCGCACTGACGACGACCCAGGTCTCCAGCCTGGCCAGTGACGACCTGAACGCGCTGGGAACGGCACAGTTCGCGGCACTGACCACAGCCCAGGTGGCCAGCCTGACGACCAGCCAGATCAGCACGCTGGAAACCAACGATCTGACAGCGCTCACGACCGCCCAATACGCGGCGCTCACGACCGATCAGGTGGTTGCGATCACGACCGACCAGATCTCGGTGATCGAAACCGCCGACCTGCGCGCATTGGCCTCCGCTTCGCTGCGTGCCCTCACCGATGCGCAGCTGGCGGAGTTGACCACCGCACAACTCGTGTCCCTGGGTGGACAGGTCATCACGCTGACCACATCGCAGTTGGCGGGCCTGGCGTCAGACGATCTGAACGCGTTCACGGCAGCGCAGTTCTCGGTGCTGACGACGGCACAGGTTCCGCACCTGACGACGGCCCAGATCTCCACCCTGGAGACGGCTGACCTGCGCGCCATCAGCACCGCAGGCCTGCAGGCGATGTCGACCGACCAGATCGTGGCCATCACGACCGACCAGTTGTCGGCCCTGAGTTCGGCGCAGATCGTCGCGTTGACGACGACCCAGGCCGCTTCGCTGACGACCGACCAGATCGTGGCGCTGACGACGGAACAGGTGGTTGCGCTCCAGACGAGTGACATCGCCGCGATGTCGATGACCCAGGTGTCGGCGTTCGAGGGCCAGGACATTGCCGTGATGACCGCATCGCAGATCGATGCCTTGTTCAGCGCCTCGCCGATCATGCTCGATCTCGACGGCGACGGTGTGCGCACCATCGCCGCCAACAACGGTGTGTTGTTCGACCTGAACGGTACCGGCACCGTGAACAAGGTGGGCTGGGCGTCAGCGAGCGACGGCCTGCTGGTGATGGACCACAACCAGGACGGCAGGATCAGTGACGGCACCGAGCTGTTCGGCGTCGCCACCGTCTTGGCCGACGGCAGCCGCGCCGGCAACGGTTATGCCGCAATGGCCGCGCTGGACAGTAACCACGACGCTCAATTGACCCAGGCCGACCAGAAATTCGCCGACCTGAAGTTGTGGGTCGACGCGAATTCGAACGGCCAGACCGACGGCGGTGAGTTGCACGGCCTGGCGGAGTTCGGCGTGGTGTCGCTCGACCTGAAGGGCCTGGTTGGCACCGAAGTCGACAACGGCAACCTGCTCGGTCTGGTGTCCAGCTACACCAGCGCCGACGGTGCCCAGCATGCGATGGCCGATGTGTGGTTTGCAAAGGATGTGGCACCCGGCGCTGCTGCTGCGCCGCCGCTGCACGAGCTGCTTGCCGGCCCGGTGGTCGACCTGTTGCCGGGGGCACCCGCCGCCGCAGCGGCGCCGACGAGCGCGGCATCGACGGCGCAGGCGTCGACCGCGATGGTGTCGGTCGATCGCAGCCTGCTGCCGGTGGACGACAACAAGACCCAGCCGCTGATTTGAGCGTGAGAGGCTGCCGCCCGCTTCCAGCGGGCGGCAGTGCTCCAGTTCGCCGTCTGCGAAAGCGCGCTGAAGGGCCCATGAAAGCGCAGCGATGAAATTTTCGCTCTCCAATCTGCTCAAGGGAGCAGTGGTCTTCCACGCATTGAAGGCGTGGTTGACGCACACGAACCACACCTTGGCGGCGTCGCCGGGCGCCGGCGGCCCGCTCACCGACGAGCAGGTGCGCGCCCTCACGCCGGCGCAGATCTCCGCGATGAGCACCGACGCTCTCAATGCGCTCACCGCCCTCCAGTTCGGCTCGTTGAGCGCGGCGCAGGCCGGTGCGATGACGGCGGTTCAACTGCCGGCGCTGGAAACGGCCGACCTGCTGGCACTCAGCACGGCGGCGGTGCGTGGCCTGTCCGCCGCTCAGGTCGACGCGCTCGGCACCGGCCAGCTGGCGTTGCTGAGCACCGCCCAGGTGGCCTCGCTGGCGACCGCCGCCGTCGCGCGCCTGACACCGCTGGACATCGACGCCCTGAGCAGCGCCCAGCTCGCCGCCCTCACCAGCGCGCAGCTGGTTGCGTTCACGTCAACGCAGCTGGCGTCCTTGTCAACCAGCGACCTGAATGCCTTCAGCACCGCCCAGATCGCAGCGCTGACCTCGGTCCAGGTGGTCGGGCTGACGACGACCCAACTGGCCGCGCTGGAAAGCGCCGATCTGCGTGCGCTGAGCAGCTCCGCGCTGCGCAGCCTGAGCACGGCGCAACTCGGCGCGCTGGGCAGCGAACAGATGGCTGCGTTGAGCACGGGGCAGGTCAAGTCCCTGACGACGGAACAACTGGTCAGCCTGACCGCAGCCGACCTGAACGCCTTCAGCACCGACCAGTTCGCCGCACTCAGTTCGGCGCAGGCCACGGCGCTGACCACCGTGCAGATTGCCGGCCTGGAAAGCGCCGACTTGCGCGCCATCACATCGTCGGCGCTGCGCGCCTGGAGCCTGGCTCAGGTCGATGCGCTTGGTACCGACCAGTTGGCGGCTCTGACCACCACACAACTGACGGCGCTGACCACCAGCGCGATTGCGTCCTTGAGCACCGCGGACGTGCGTTCGCTCACTGACCTCCAGATGGCTGCGCTGACTACTGCACAGGTGCAGGCGCTGGGCCCGGCGCAGATTGCCGCGCTGGCGACCAGTGACCTGAATGCGTTGCGCAGCGCCCAATTCGCCGTCCTCGCCCCGGCCCAGGTGGTGGCGATCACCACCGACCAGGTCGCGGCGCTGGAAACGGCCGACCTGCGCGCGCTGAGTCCGGCGGCGCTGAATGCGATGACGCCCGAACAGATGAATGCGCTCACGGTGTTGCAGCGCGCTGCGCTGTCCACCGCCCAGATCGCGGCGATGAGCACGGCGCAGATCGCCGGACTCGCGACTCAGGACCTGAACGCGCTGACCACGCAACACTTCGCCTCGTTCAACAGTGCGCAGGTGGCGGCGTTCACGCCGCAGCAGATTGGCGCACTTGAAAGCGCCGACCTGCGCGTGCTCAACGCTGCTGGTGTGGACGCCTGGAATTCGGCACAGGTGGGCGCGCTTGCGCCTGCCCAGATCGTCGGGTTGACGACGTCTCAGTTCGGTGCCTTCGGCAGCGATTCGCTGGCCGCGATGAGCAGCCAGCAGATCGGCGCGATTGAAACTGCCGACCTGCGTGCGTTGAATCCGGTCGCGCTGCAGGGCTGGTCCGCCGCCCAATTCGACGCCCTCGGCACGGCCCAGATCGTGGCACTCTCCACCTCCCAGGTGTCGGCACTCGGCGGGTCGCAACTCGCGGTCCTCAGCAGCACCGAGCTGAACCTGTTGAATACGGCCCAGTTCGCCGCGCTGACCAGTGCGCAGGTCGGGGCGTTGAGCACCGGGCAGATCGCCAACCTGCAAATCGCCGACCTGCGTGCGCTGACGACGTCTGCGGTCGAGGCCTTGCACACCGACCAGATCGCGGCGCTCACGACCGCTCAGTTCGCTGCACTGCAAAACGCCCAGATCACCGCGTTGACGACCGATCAGGCGGCGGCGCTGACGAACGCCGAGATCGCCGCCTTCACCACGGCGCAGATCAGCGGCCTGGAAACGCGGGGCCAAGCGGCGGTGTGGCTGACCCCCATATCGGCCGTAGCAGTGGCCGGCCACGCCCCCCTGTTGCCGGGGGCGAGGGGC
>JANNKS010000374.1:0-3096 GCA_031396425.1 Rhizobacter sp.
CGCACGAACCGGCGATGGCGCAGGCGCCGCCGGCGCGGCTTCCGACTCCACCCCCCAACCCCAGCTGGTGGCGTTGCGCGTGCCGAACGACGCGCCCGGCGTGCGCCTGGACGGCATGCCCGCCACCGGCCTGATCCCCGAGCTGCCGCACGGCCGGCTCGATTTGCAGCAGGTGCTGTTGCCGGCCGATGCCTGCCTGCCGGGCGACGGCTACAGTGACTTCGCCAAGCCCTTCGCCACCCTTGAAGACCTGAACGTCGGCGCTGCGGTGCTGGCTTATCTGTTGCGTGAGGCGCGCGCCCGCAGCTGGCCCGCAGCCCTGCGCGAACAACTGGTGGCCACGCTGGCGTTGCTCGTTTCGCTCACCGAAAAGCCGCTGGCCGACGCTGCCACGCAGGTGACGCTGGCCGGCGCGCTGGTTTGGGCGCGGCAGGTGCACACCGAGGCCGCCGCGCTGTTCGCTGCTACCCCCGACGACCCGGCCGCACAGCGCTGGCAGCGCGATGCCAAGCTGCTGGGCGTGCTGGGTGCAGCCCGGGCCCAGCGCGCCGCGCGCGCCTGGGAACAGCTGGCCGGACCGGCTTGAAATCGGCACCGGGGTGCGTGGCGCCGGGTGCCGCGTCACCCACGTGACGGGCTACGGCGCCGCAGCCGATCTATGCTTGCGCACCCCACTCCTGGCACCACTCTCATGCCCTACAACACCCTCGACTGGCAGATCGATCAGCGCGTGCTCACGCTCACCCTCAACCGCCCGGCGCAGCTCAATGCCTTCACGGTCGAGATGGCCAACGAGCTGATCGATGCGTACAACCGCGCCAGCGAAGACGACGCGGTCGGCGCGATCGTCGTCACCGGCGCCGGCCGCGCCTTCTGCGCCGGCATGGACTTGTCGGTCGCCGGCAACGTCTTCGGCCTGGACGAAACCTTGAACCCCAGCCTGGCCGAGCAGGAAGCGCGCTGGGACGACCCGGCGATCGTGAACGGCGTGCGCGACACCGGCGGGCGCGTTGCGCTGGCGGCCTTCGAGTGCAAGAAGCCGGTCATCGCCGCGATCAACGGCGCTGCGGTGGGTATCGGCGCAACGATGACGCTGGCGATGGACGTGCGCCTGGCGTCCGACAAGGCGCGCATCGGCTTCGTGTTCGGCCGCATCGGCATCGTTCCGGAAGCGTGCAGCAGCTGGTTCCTGCCGCGCATCGTCGGCCTGCAACAGGCGCTCGACTGGGTCTACTCGGCCGACATCCTGACGCCCGAACAGGCGCTCGCCGGCCGGCTGCTCAAGGCCGTGGTGCCGCACGAACAACTGCTGGCCGAGGCGCACGCGCTGGCGCACAAATACATCGACGGCCGCAGCCCGGTGGCGACGGCGCAGACGCGCCAGATGCTGCTGCGCAACCACGCCGCGCCGCACCCGCGCGACGCCCACGCGATCGAGTCCCTGGCCATACTGCACGCGAGCCGCAACGACGGCAAGGAAGGCGTGGCGAGCTTCAATCAAAAACGCGCACCGGTGTACACCGGCAAGGCGTCGAGCGACATGCCTGAGTTCTACCCGTGGTGGTGATGGTGCGTCGCAGCGCGCAGATTGTCGTCGGCGATGTGGTCCCAGACCTCCGCAATGTCCTGCAGCGCCAGCGGGCGGCGTTGGACAAGCACGAACTACGCCTTCGCCGACGCCTTGGTCGCCGCACGTCGCGCGCGGGCCTGCTGCTTCACCGCTTGCGCATCCCAGGGCTCGCTGGTGCCGCTCTCCAGCCCCTTTCGAACGTCCTGGCGCAGTTGGTCCAGCCGAACAGCGCGCATCTGGTCCTGCTCTTCCATCAGGCGCAGTGCCTCGCGCACCACTTCGCTTGCCGAGGTGTACATCCCGGACGCCACCTTGCGGCGCACGAGTCCTTCCAGCTCGGGGGTCAGATTGACATTCATGCCCATGGCGTTTGCCTCGTCGCAGGTGAGTCTCGATGACTGAGATTCTATCAAAACATGTCAAAGATTGATATTCCTTGCGAATGACCGCAGCCGCCACCCCGCCCCACCTGCTGCGCCTGCGCCAGGTCTGCCTGGCGGTGCCGCTTCTGGCCCGCGTGGTCGACGATCTGCAGGCCATCTTCGGCCTGTCGGTGTGTCACCGCGACCCCGGCCTGGCGGCCTACGGCCTGGAAAACGCGCTGCTGCCGGTGGGCACCGATTTTCTCGAGGTGGTCTCGCCGATCCAGGCCGACACCGCTGCGGGGCGCTTCATCCAGCGCACGCGCGGCCACGGCGGCTACATGGCGATCTTCCAGGTGGAGGACCCGCGCAGGCGCCAGGCGGCCGCCGCGGCGCTGGGCGTGCGCACCGCGCATCAGATCGACCACCCCGCCTACCAGAGCGTGCAGCTGCACCCCCGCGACTGCCGCGCCGCGTTCATCGAACTGGGCCGCAGCATCGGCGGCGAGCTGCGCACCGGCGCATGGTGGCCCGCCGGAGCGCACTGGCAACAGCATGTGCGCACCGGTGCCACCCGGCGCCTGCACGGCATCGTGCTGGAGAGCCCCGACCCGGTGGCGCTGGCGGCGCATTGGTCGCGCATCCTGGAAACGCCGCTCAGCGCCGACGCCGCGGCCCCCGTGCTGCACATCGAACAGACGCAGATCGGCTTCGTGACCGGGCCGGCCGACGTCTTGGGCACGGTGATGCTGGAGGTGGCCGATGTGCAAGCCACGCTGCAGCGCGCGATCGACTGCGGCCAACGCGTTGAAGGTGAGTGCTTCCACCTGGGTGGGGTGTATTTTCGGGTGCGTGCCAGTACGACAGAAGTCAGTTGACAGCCTTGTTCCGAGAGGCCAACCGCTGCGCGAGGACTGATGCTGCTCGTCGATACCTACGCAAGGCGCGCCTACCAGCGCAACTGCTCGAGTTCCAGGCCCATCGCCGCCGAAACCTTCTCGAGAGTAGCCTTGCGCGGCTGCTTCACGCGCTCCATCTGCGCATACGCCGCCTGCGTGATGCCCATGCGCGCCGCAACCTCGGCCTGGGTCAGGCCGAAGTGCTCTCGCCATGCGGCCATCGGCGTGACGCCACGCTCGAACGACAGGTTGACCACTTCATTGG
>JANNKS010000381.1:0-2996 GCA_031396425.1 Rhizobacter sp.
GCGAGCGCCAGCACCCCGCCGGTGCGCGGGTGCGCGGCCCATTGCCTCAGCCCGGGGCGGGTTGGCTCAGACACGGTCGCTGCGGCGTGCACCGAGCAGCCCTCCGGGCAGGAAGAACAGCACCGCGAGGATGATCACGAAGGCGATCGCGTCCTTGTAGGCCGAAGAGACGAATCCGGCGCCCAGCCCCTCGGCCAGGCCGAGCAGCAGCCCGCCGAGCACCGCGCCGCTGAAGCTGCCCAGGCCGCCGAGCATCGCCGCGGCGAAACCCAACAGGCCGAGCATGATGCCGGCGTCGTACGAGGTGAACGCGATCGGCGCGATCAACACGCCGCCGAGCGCGCCGAGCCTCGCCGCCAGGCCGAAGCTGGCGAACAGCACGGTGCGGGTGTTGATGCCGACCAGCCGCGCGGCGAGTGGGTTGTACGACGTGGCGAGCATCGCCTTGCCGAACAGCGTGCGGCCGAAGAACCATGACAGCGCGGCGACGGCCAGCGCGGCGCCGCCCAGCACCCACAGGCTTTGCGGCAGCACGGTGGCGCCCATGAAACGCAGCGGCGTGTCACCCGAGAACGCCGGCAGCGAATGCACGCGCTTGTCCCAGATCACCTGCGCCAGGCCGCGCAGCAGCAGCGACACGCCGATCGTGATGATTATCAGCGTCACCGTGTCGGCATGGCGTGCCGGTTCGATCGCGAGTTTTTCGATCAGCAGGCCGACCGCCACCGCCGCCAGGATCGCCAGCGGCACCGCCGCCGCCAGCGGCAGCCCGGCGCCCACCAGCGTGACCGCGCTCATGCCGCCGATCATCACGAACTCGCCCTGTGCAAAGTTGATCGCGCCGCTGGCGTTGTAGATGATCGAGAAGCCGAGTGCGACGAGCGCGTAGATCGCGCCGACGGTCAGTCCGCTGGCAACGTACTGAAGCCACAGGCTGTGCATCGCGGCGGCCCGTTGTGCGGCATCGCGCTAGCGTTTCATTTCGCCATCGCCCAGTTGTCGTCCTTGACCTCGAGCATCACGAAGGCGCTGAGGTCCAGGCCCAGGTGGTCGCTGGCCGACATGTTGACGACGCCACCGGTGCCGACATAACCCCGGGTCGCTTCGATCGCGTCGCGCAGCCTGGCCTTGTCGGTCGAGCCGGCACGTTTGATCGCATTCACCGCCAGCATCAGGCCGTCGTAGGCGTGGCCGCCGAAGGTCGACACATCGGTCTTGTAGCGAGTTTCGTAGTCTCGTTTGTAGGCGCTGACGACCGGTTTTTGCGGGTCGTTGCCGGCCAGCAGGTCGGGCACCAGCAGCGCAGCCGCCGGCAGGCGAACGCCTTCGGCAGCCGGACCGGACAGCTTCACGTACTCCTTTGAGGCGACACCATGCGACTGGTACAGCGGCAAGGTCAGGCCGACCTGGCGGTAGTTGCGCGTCACGATCGCCGGCCCCTGGCCGAAGCCGGCGTTCAGCACCGCCTGCGCGCCGCTCGCGCGGATCTTCGTCAACTGGGCCGTCATGTCGGTGTCGGCGGCGCCGTAGGTCTCGTCGGCGACCACCTCGATGGCATACTTGGGCGCGACCTTCAGGCACTCGCCGCGCATCGACTTGTCGAAGCCGCCGCTGCCCGAGATCAGCGCCACCTTGCCCAGCTTGCGCGCCCGCAGGTCGACGAAGATCTTCTCGCACGCCATGCGGTCGGTGTGCGGCGTCTTGAAGACCCATTTTTTCACCGGCTCGACGATCACCACCGCGCCGGCGAGCGAGATGAACGGCGTGCCTGCCGCCTCGACCAGGGGCACCGCGGCCATCGTGGTGCCGGTCGTGGAGCCGCCGACGATCACGTCGACCTTGTCCTGTTCGAGCAGGCGCTTCGCGAAGGTGCGCGCCTTCTCGGCGTCGCCGGCGTCGTCGTACGCGACCAGCTGCAGCTTGCGGCCGAGCAGCCCGCCTTCGGCGTTGAGTCGTTCGATCACCATCTCGAGCGTCTTCTGCTCCGGGTCGCCGAGGAACGCCGCCGGCCCGGTCACGGACAGGAACGCGCCGATGCGGATCGGCTCCTGCGCGAGGGCGGGGCCACCGGCAAGCAGCGCCGAGGCCAGGGCCAGCGGGCCGGTGCGCCGTGCGGCGCGAATGAGCGTCATGAAGTTCATGCCAGTCTCCTATTGCATCAACAACGACCGAGCGCCGGGAGCGCGGGCCGAGCGGCCGAAACGGATAGACTCCCCGACTCAAGCTCATTCTGGTACCGGAATGCAGAAATTTGTTTGATCTAGTTCATGTTTGGAAGCCACCCTTGATGCCAGCTTCGACTTCAAAGCGACCCGCCTCGACCCGCGCGACGGTGGTGCCGCCTGCCGGCGACGGCCTGATCGTCCGCGCAGTGCAGCGTGGCGACCTCGTTCAGGTGATCGCCATCGACGCCACCGTTACCGGACTGGAAAAGCGCAAGTACTGGGCGTCGGTGTACAAGCGCTACGGCAGTGGCGAGCGCAGCGAGCAGCAGTTCCTGGTGGCGATCGACCAGGGGCGCGTGGTCGGTTTCATCATCGGCGAAGTGCGCGACTGGGAATTCGGCTCGCCGCCCTGCGGCTGGGTGTTCGCGATCGACGTGCTGCCGCAGGCGCGGCTCGGCGGCATCGGCACGCGGCTGCTCGAAACCATCAGCGCCGCGTTCCGGCGCGCCGGTGTGCGCAAGCTGCGCACCATGCTGGCGCGCGACAACACGCTGATCCTGTCGTTCTTCCGCAGCCAGGGCTTGATGGCCGGGCCGCTGATCTCGCTGGAGATCGACCTGGATGCGTGATCGTGATGCCTGCCTCGAAGTCGGCCCCTGCGATGAAACGATCAGCATTGGGTGAGGTGCGTAGGGCACCTCTGCGCGAGGGCAGATGGCCCGGGGCTTGCAGCGAAACCCGTCTGTCCGTGCAGGCCCAGCCCTACAGCGACTGCGCGCCAGGGCGGTGGCGGCGCCCCCGTTCTCCGGCCCACGCTCGCGGGGCGCCACC
>JANNKS010000420.1:0-2731 GCA_031396425.1 Rhizobacter sp.
TTCGACCGTCCCCATGAGGTGACATGAACATGGCGGCATGGCTTGGCCACTTTGCGCGCCGCTGGGTGGTTGTGCTGGCTGGTGCGCTCTGTTTTGCTGCAGGCACGCCTGCCGCGAGCCTGCGCATCGCCAGCGCTTTCGACCCGCAGACCATGGACCCGCACGCACTGGCGCTGCTGTACCACTCACGGGTGGCGTTCCAGGTCTACGACTCATTGCTCAACCGCGACGAACACTACCGGCTCGAACCGTCCCTGGCGCTGTCGTGGCAGGCACTGAACCCGACCACCTGGCGCCTCAAGTTGCGCCCCGCCGTCACATTCCATGACGGCACGCCGTTCACTGCCGAAGACGCCGTGTTCTCGATCGAACGTGCGCTCGCGGCTCCTTCGCAGCGCAGCTTTCAGCTCAAGGGCGTGAGCGGCGCGCGCAAGGTCGACCCGCTCACGATCGACATCGTTCTCGAGGCGCCTGACGCCGTATTGCCGGAGAAGCTTCCGCTCATCGCGATGATGAGCCAGGCCTGGGCGCAGAAGAACAAGGTCGAGCGGGCGCAGGACTTCAACGGCAAGCAGGAAACCTTCGCGGTGCGCAATGCAAACGGCACCGGACCATTCATGCTGGAACGCTACGAGCCCGATGTGCGCACCGTGCTGAAGCGCAACCCACGGTGGTGGGGCTGGCCGGAGAAGCGCTCGGGCAATCTCGACGAGGTGACGCTGCTGAGCATTCGCTCTGACGCGACACGCATCGCGGCGTTGATTTCCAAAGAGGTCGACATGGTGCTCGACCCACCCCTGCCCGACATCGAGCGCCTGAGGGGCGATGCTGCGATGCGGCTGATGCAGTCCCCCGACCTCGGGCAGCAGTACCTGACGTTCGATCAGTCACGCGATGAGCTCGAAGGCAGCGACGTGAAAGGCCGCAATCCGTTCAAGGACCTGCGCGTGCGCCGGGCCGTCTACCACGCCATCAACATCGACCTGATCGTCAGGAAAGTCCTGCGTGGCAATGGCACGCCGACCGGCGCTTTTCTGTCATCGCGCGTTGACGGTTCGCCGCCTGATCTCGACCAACGCCTGCCCTACGACCCGGCCAGGGCGCGTGCGCTGCTTACAGAAGCGGGCTATCCGAACGGCTTTTCAGTGACCCTCGATTGTGTGAACGTGGCCTGGCGCGAAGCTGTGTGCCAGGCTGCGACAGCGATGTTGAACCAGGTCGGCATCCGTGCGGCATTGCGTTCGTCACCGACGAATCAGTTCTTCCCCAAACTGAGCCAGGCGAGTGCCAGCTTCATCGAATTCGGCTGGACCCCCACGCCTGATGCGTGGGCTTCGCTGAACGCCTTGTTTCGCAGCTGGGACAGGGCGGGCCTGGGTACCTTCAACGCCGGGCGCTACAGCAACCCCAAGCTTGACGCTCTGATCGACGCCATGCGCAACGAACCCGATCTGACGCGACGCCGCGCGATGGTGGCGGTGGCCTTGCGCATGGTCAACGACGAACTGCCTTTCATTCCGCTTTTCCGACGCACCGTGAGCTGGGCGATGCAGAAAAAAGTGCAGGTTGTGCAATGGCCGAATGACACGATCGAACTGCGCTGGGTGCGGGTTCAATAGCGTCCATGGCTCGCGTTGCACCGTCGCTGTCGAAACCCTTCCACCCTCCCAAGAGCTGCCCATGAGCATCACCCGCTTTTCGTTTCCCACCACGATTCACTTCGGCCCGGGCGCGCGCGCGCTGGCAGGCCCGCATCTGCGCGAGCAGCGCCTGTCGCGGCCTTTGATCGTCACCGACAAGGGTCTGGCGGCGCTGCCGATCATCGCGGCGCTGAAGGCTGAGCTGGAGGGGTCGGCCCTGGCGGTGTCGGTGTATGGCGGCGTGTTCGGCAACCCCACCGGCAGCCAGGTGATGGCCGGTGCGGCGGCCTACAAGGCGCATCGTGCCGACTGCGTGATCGGTGTGGGTGGCGGCGCGGCGCTCGATGTGGCGAAGATCGTCGGCCTGATGGCCACGCACCCCGGTGACGTGATGGAGTATGTGTGGGACCACCCGAACGTGCGGCCAATCGCGGCGGCGTTGCCGTACTTCATCGCGCTGCCCACCACCTCGGGCACCGGCAGCGAGGTCGGCCGCAGCAGCGTGATCAGCGAAGAAGACACGCACGTCAAGCGGGTCGTCTTTTCGGCGCAGATTCTCGCCAAGGTCGTGTTTGCCGACCCTGAACTCACGCTGGGCTTGCCGCCCGCGGTGACGGCGGCGACCGGTATGGACGCGTTGACGCACAACATCGAGAGCTACCTGTCGCCGGCGTACCACCCCTTGTGCGACGGCATCGCCCTCGAAGGCGCACGCATCGCTGCGCGAGCGCTTGTCACTGCGGTTCGTGACGGTCAGAACCTGCAGGCGCGCAGCGACATGATGATGAGCTCGATGATGGGCGCGATCGCATTTCAGAAAGACCTCGGCGCGGTGCACTCCTGCGCTCACGCGCTGGGCACGGTTTGCAACCTGCACCATGGGCTGGCGAATGCGTTGATGATCGAACCGGTGCTGGCCTGGAACCGAGAGGCGGTGCCGACCAAGTTCGACGAGCTGGCGCATGTTTGTGGCGTGCCTGGGGGTGGCGCGGCTTTCGTGCCCTGGCTGCACGACTTGAAGGCTCAGATCGTCCTCGGCCAGAGGCTTTCTCAGCACGGGGTGACCGCCGAACACCTGCCACGCCTGGTGC
>JANNKS010000427.1:0-3703 GCA_031396425.1 Rhizobacter sp.
CCCGTGTGCAGACGCGATGTTGATGATGCGTCCCCAGTCGCGCTTCTTCATGCCCGGCAGCGCGAGGCGCGTGGTGTGAAATGCCGACGACAGGTTGATCGCGATGATCGCGTCCCAACGTTCGGCCGGGAAATCTTCAACATTGGCGACGTGCTGGATGCCGGCGTTGTTGACCAGAACGTCGACGCCACCGAATTCACTTGCCGCGTAGGCGAACATCGCCTCGATCTGGGCGGGCTTGCTCATGTCGGCGTCGTGATAGCCGACCTTGACGCCAAGTTTGGCGACTTGCTTTCGGGCCGGTTCGGTGTCGCCGAAGCCATTCAGCACGATGTTCGCACCTTGCGCGGCGAGGCGGCAGGCCACGCCGAGGCCAATGCCGCTCGTCGAGCCAGTCACGAGTGCGGTTTTTCCTTTGAGCATGCAGATTCTCCTTCAGGGGTTCGCTTACGATCGATTATCAGAGAACCAGCGCAACATCATGATCGAACCTCGCCTGCACCACGTCCAATGCCTCGACAGCCGCGGCTTGCACCGCATGGCCTATTGGGAGTGGGGTGACGCCTGGAACCCGCAAGTGCTGGTGTGTGTGCACGGCCTGAGCCGCCAAGGTCGCGATTTCGACGCGTTGGCCACGGCGTTGAGCGGGCACTACCGCGTCGTTTGCCCTGACGTCGTCGGGCGCGGCGAGTCAGACTGGCTGGCCGACCCGATGGGCTACCAGATCGCGGCCTATGTGGCCGACATGGTCACCTTGCTCGCGCGATTGAATGCCAGTACGGTTGACTGGGTGGGCACTTCGATGGGCGGCTTGATCGGCATGGGCCTGGCTGCGCTGCCCAAGACCCCGGTTCGACGCCTGGTGCTGAATGACGTTGGGCCGACGATCCAGGCCCAGGCGATCCAGCGCATCGGCAGCTACCTCGGCCTGCCGATGCGCTGGGACAGCGTCGAAGCGGCGGCGGACTACATGTGGAGCATCTCGCAAGGTTTCGGGCCGCACACCCGCGAGCAATGGCTGGCGCTCACGCGCCCCATGCTCAAGCCCGACGGCGACGGCTTCAAGCCCCACTACGACCCCAACATCGCCGTGCCCTTCAAATCGTTCACGCCTGACATGGCTGCCGCAGGAGAAGCGCTGCTGTGGCACAGCTATGACGCGATCCGCTGCCGGACTCTGGTGTTGCGCGGCGCCGACTCAGATTTGCTCAGCCGCGACACCGCCCAGGCGATGACCGCTCGCGGCCCGAAAGCGTCGCTGCGCGAGTTTGCCGGTGTGGGGCATGCGCCGATGCTGGTGGCGCTGGACCAGATCGACGCCGTCAAAGGTTTTCTGCTATCGCCATGAAGACCGGCGTGCTGGAGCCGCGCGATGGCGTGGCGCCCATTCTTCAACTCAGCGATGCCAGCAACGATGCGGCCGCCGAATCGGATCTGATCACCCGGGCGCGCGCTTTCGCCGAACCATTGCTGCTCGGCCAGCTGCTGGAAAGCGGCGAGGACACCTTGGCACATGCCGACGCGGTGGCGGGCATTCTGCAGGGCATCGGCTCGGCCGCGACGCTGCGCGCCGCGGTGTACCTCAGCTATGCGGCCGATCACCTGAACAAGCCGGAAGATGTGATCGGCAAAGCCTTCGGGGCGCACTACGGTGAGTTGGTGGGGCACACCCGCAGGCTGGTGCAGATCCTGCGTTCCGCGCGCGATGCCAAAGTGGGCCAAGGTCAACGCGTCGAGCAGACCGAGCGGGTTCGCAAGATGCTGCTGGCGTTCTCGCGCGACTTGCGCGTTGTGTTGTTGCGCTTGGCCTCTCGGCTGCAAACGTTGCGTTTCCATGCCGCCAGCAAGTTGCCCTGCCCGCAGCCGCTCGCGGCAGAGTCGATGCAGGTGTTTGCGCCGTTGGCGAATCGTCTTGGCATCTGGCAATTCAAGTGGGAGCTGGAGGACCTCGCGTTTCGCTTCCTCGAACCCGTTGCCTACAAGGCGGTGTCGCGTTCGCTGGATGAACGGCGCATCGAGCGGGAGCACGGCATTGAGCTGTTTCGCGACGAGCTGAAAGCCGATCTGGCGAGCCACGGTATCCCGAGCCAGGTGAGTGGACGGCCCAAGCACATCTACAGCATCTGGAAGAAGATGCAGGGCAAGGGCCTGAAGTTCGACGAGGTGCTCGACGTTCGGGCCTTGCGCGTGATCGTGGGCAGCGTGGCTGACTGCTATGCCGTGCTGGCGCGGGTTCTGGAACGTTTACAGACGGTCGCCGGCGAGTTCGATGACTACATCGCCAAGCCGAAGGCGAACGGATATCAGTCATTGCACACCGTCGTGCTCGATGCGCAGGGCAGGGCGGTGGAAATTCAGATCCGTACGCGCCAGATGCATGAACGCGCCGAGCACGGGGTTGCCGCTCACTGGGCTTACAAGGAAGCGGGCGTGAAAGGCTATGCCGGCGTGAGCGCGGGCGTGGATGCGAGTGCGCAGATCGCCGAGGCCCGCAAGGCGGTGTTGCGCCAACTGCTCGCCTGGGAGCGCGACGTGGTCGAACAAGGTGGAGCGGAAGGTGCGGCGTTTGACGACCGCATCTACGTGTTCACGCCGCAGGCCAACGTGATCGAGCTGACCGCGGGCGCGACGCCGATCGACTTTGCCTACGCGGTGCACACCGACCTGGGCCACCGCTGCCGCGGTGCCAAGGCGGACGGCGTGATGATTCCGCTCAACACTGCCTTGCAGAGTGGCCAGACGGTGGAGATCACCGCCAGCAAGGAAGGGGGGCCATCGCTCGACTGGCTCAACAGCGAGCTGGGGTTCCTGAAGGCGGCGCGTTCCAAGTCGAAGGTGCGCGCTTGGTTCAACCTGCTGGCGCAGAGCCAGACCATCACGCGCGGACGGGATGCGGTCGAAAAGCTGCTGCAGCGCGAAGGCAAGACGGCGACCAAACTGGAGGACCTGGCCACCCAACTGGGCTTTCGCAGTGCCGATGCCCTGTTCGAATCGGTCGGCAAGGACGAGTTCTCGCTGCGGACCATCGAAGCTCTGTTGCGGCCCGCCGCGCCGCCGCTGTCTGCCGACGACACGATTGCGCTGCGCAAGTCGCGCTTGAGCTCCCCTTCGCCCAAGGGGGGCGTGCTCGTGGTGGGCGTCGAATCGCTGATGACCAGCCTGGCGCGTTGCTGTCGACCCGCACCGCCCGACGCCATTGGCGGCTACGTGACGCGCGGCAAGGGCGTCGCGATTCACCGCCTGCTATGTGCCAACTTCAGGCAGATGGCCGGGCGCAGCCCGGAGCGCACGATTGCCGTGGCCTGGGGTTCGGGGCGCGGCGACGGGGCCGACGCCTATCCGGTGGACGTGATCGTTGAAGCGAACGACCGGCAGGGGCTGCTGCGCGACATTTCCGAGGTGTTCGCGAAGGAGAAGATGAACGTCACCGGCGTGCGCACCGACTCGGTGAAGGGGCCGGGCGGCGGAATCGCCTACATGATTTTCACTGTCGAAGTGTCGAATTCGGCGCGCATGGCATCGGTGATGGGGCTCGTGGCGAAAGTCGATGGCGTGCGCATCGCCAGGCGCAAGTGAGCCGGGTTCGCGCTGCTACAATCTTGCGCTCAACAGGCGCGTAGCTCAGCTGGTTAGAGCACCACCTTGACATGGTGGGGGTCGTTGGTTCGAGTCCAATCGCGCCTACCAAATTCGGTAGGGGAAA
>JANNKS010000489.1:0-2716 GCA_031396425.1 Rhizobacter sp.
ATTCGATCGCGCACTTCGGCATAACCGTCTGGATGGACAACGGCGGCGTCCCCCGAATGAAAGTAGCCGCCTCGACGGTGTCAGCCGGCGCATCGAGGGCGAAGACCGCGAGGAGCTGAAGGAAAACCTCGACCAGCTCGAGTACCCCAAGGGCATGAGCCTGATCGCCCGCACCGCCGGCATCGGCCGCACCGCGCCGGAGTTGCAGTGGGACCTGAACTACATGCTCAAGCTGTGGAGCGCGATCGACGGCGCGGCCAAGGCGGGCAAGGGTGCCTTCCTGATCTACCAGGAAAGCTCGCTCGTGATCCGTGCGATCCGTGACTACTTCACCGCTGACGTGGGCGAGATCCTGATCGACACCGACGACATCTTCGACCAGGCCCAGCAGTTCATGAGCCACGTGATGCCCGAGACGGCGCACAAGGTCAAGCGCTACCGCGACGACGCACCGCTGTTCAGCCGGTTCCAGATCGAACACCAGATCGAAACCGCGTTCTCGAGAACCGTCAACCTGCCTTCGGGCGGCGCGATCGTGATCGACCACACCGAGGCGCTGGTCTCGGTCGACGTGAACTCGGCGCGCAGCACGCGCGGCAGTGACATCGAAGAAACCGCGACGCGCACCAACCTCGAGGCGGCGGATGAAATCGCTCGCCAGATGCGCCTGCGCGACCTCGGCGGCCTGATCGTCGTCGACTTCATCGACATGGAAGAGTCGAAGAACCGCCGCGAAGTGGAAACCCGCCTGCGCGACGCATTGCGCCAGGACCGTGCACGGGTGCAGTTCAGCTCGATCAGCAAGTTCGGCCTGCTCGAACTTTCCCGCCAGCGCCTGCGACCGGCCTTGAGCGAAGGCAGCCACATCACCTGCCCGCGCTGCAACGGCACCGGCCACATTCGCGACACTGAATCGAGCGCGTTGCAGATCCTGCGCATGGTGCAGGAGGAGTCGATGAAGGACAACACCGCCGCCGTGCACGTGCAGGTGCCGGTGGAGGTGACCTCGTTCCTGCTCAATGAGAAGCGCACCGAGATCACCAAGATCGAGCTCAAGCAGCGCGTCACCGTGCTGCTGGTGCCGAACAAGAACCTCGAGACGCCGAACTACCGGCTCGAACGGCTGCGCCAGGACGATCCGCGGCTGGACAACCTGCAGGTCAGCTACAAGATGATCGACGAGCCCGAAGAGGAAGTCGGGTTCACGCGGCGCGAGAAGGCCAAGGCCAAGCAGGAGCCGGTGATCAAGGGCATCCTTCCCGAGACGCCCGCGCCGCAACCGCCGGTCAAGGCGGTGCCGGTTGAAGTCGCGGCACCGCCCGTGGCAGCCCCGGTCGTCGTCGCGGCATCGCCGCCCGCCGAGGGTGGATTTTTCTCCTGGTTCAAGCGCTTTTTTGGCAGCAGCCCGGAGCCAGTGGCGGCGCCCGTGGCGGGCCCGGTGGCGAAAGCCGCAACGGGTACTGCGACCGAGCGCGGCGAAACACGTGGAGAACCTGGCGAACGCGGCGCGGGCAGTTCGCGCGGCGGGCGCGGCGGACGAGGTGGACGCGATGGCCGACGTGGCGAACGCGGTGATCGCCCCGAACGCGGCCCTTCCGAAGGCCGCGAAGGGCGCGACGGCGGCAAAGGCCGCGGCGATCGTGGCCCGCGCGGGGACCGACCCGATCGCGCTCCGAACGACGAGACGGCTCGGCCTGAAACTGCGGCAACCGAAGTGGCTGGTGGCGGGCGCAATGAAGATCGTCCGGCGCGCTCTGACGAGCGCCCCGAAGGCCGCGGTGAAGCCCGACCCGAGCGCGGCGGACGCGGCCCGCGCAGTGACCGTGACGGTCAGCGACGCCCGCGCCCGGGTGGCGACGCCAACACCGACAACGCCGAGCCGAGCGGCGCGCAGGCCGAACTTCAAACGCAGCCGCAGGCCGGCGACGCGCCGGAACCGCAGGGCGAGGCCCAGCCGGGCCGCCGCCGCGGGCGCCGCGGTGGCCGGGGTGGCCGGGACCGCGAGGAGACCCGCGACGGCGAGAACCGCCCCGTCGGCGCAGCGCTCGATGACAGCGGATTGATGGTTCCCCCATCAGGTGCCGACCACGCGCCGGGCTCGGCGTCGCAGGCGCTTGCCGATGGCCAGGCGGAACCCGCTGTGCAAAGCACCGACGGCGGCGAGCGCCCCGACGGTCGCAACCGCGGCGCGGGACGCGACCGCAACCGGCGCCCACGTCGTGACGAGGCCACAACCGCCCCGGTACAACTGGCTCTGACTGGCGACATGGCCTTCGATGCCGAGCGGGCCGATGAAGTGCGCCCTGTTGAGGCCCTGAGCGAAGCGCCGGCGGTTCACAACCTGGCGGCTGTGCCTACGCCAATGCCAGCGCCGATTGAAGTGTCGATGCCATCGTCAATGCCCGCCCCGACGCTGGCACAGGCTGAGACGCCGGCAGCCTTCGTGCCGCAGGCCGCACCTGCGGTGGTGGCCGCGGTCGCCGTCGCGCCGCCGGTGCCGGTGCCGGTGGACCGCTATGAGCTGCCGCTGGGCACCTTGCAGGCGATCGCTGCATCGAGTGGGCTGGAATGGGTCAACTCCGACGCCGACAAGATTCGCAACGTGCAAGAAGCGATGGCGCGCGAGCCACGGCCGGTGCATGTGCCGCGCGAGCGCAAGCCGCCGGTGCAGTTGGATGACGGACCCCTGGTCTTGGTGGAAACGCGCAAGGACCTG